>JBKHBM010000138.1:0-10492 GCA_046542385.1 Desulfatibacillaceae bacterium
TGACGAGAAATGAAGCGCAACGCCGCAGATCGCGTTTTTCAACAGGCTGTTAGCGCGAGCAGCATCCGCCGGACGCGCTCCATGCCGTCATCATGGCGCGCGTCAGGTTTCCTTCCGAAAAGTCGGACGAGACCACTTCCGTTCCGCGCCCCTTGACCATGGCCAGCACGCAGGGCACGGATACCTGGCTCGTCACCCTCGTATAATCCCTTGATGCCGTGTCCAACATGAAATAAACCATTTTCAGGCCGGCGGCCCGAGCCCTGTCCGCGGCCTTTTCGATCTGCCGTCCGATCTCCCCGTCCGGCCCCGTTTCCTTGTCGGGCACATACACGAAAACGGCGTCCTGGTCTGCCGCGACGTCGTTCAGCTTCCCGAGGTTCTCCAGCGGCGCGCCCCAGGAATCGGGCATCGCTTTCAGTGCCGACGCCGTATTGTCCGACGAAGCCGCCATTGCGGCCGATGGAGAGGCTTTGTCCAGGTGCCCCGCGCCGGGTCCGGTTTCACTCAAAACGGCGTAAGCCAGCACGGCGACAACCAGGAAAAAGATCACCTTCCCCCTGGTCCCGAGGCTCTTTGCTCCGCCGCGGTTGCATTGCGGCACGCATCGGGGAAACTCATCGGCCGGATTCCCGGTCGAACCTTGCTCCGGTATTTCATCGTTCATTTGTCACCTCTTTCACAGGCTTGGCAAAACCTCTTCCCTGCGCATTTCATGGCTTGCACGTTACATGGCAGACACCCGTTGGCGTCTCCACGGCGAACGGGAAATATTTTCTCTTGAGCCAAAGGGCTACGTTGACCAGTGCAATGAGCACCGGCACCTCCACCAGGGGTCCGATGACAGCGGCGAAGGCAACGCCCGAATTGATGCCGAAAACAGCCACGGCAACGGCGATGGCCAACTCGAAGTTGTTGGACGCGGCCGTAAAGGACAACGTGGTGGTTTGTTCGTAGGTGGCCCCCAGTTTCATTGACATGAAAAAGCTCAGCAGGAACATGACCAGGAAATAGATGCACAGCGGAATGGCGATGCGCACCACGTCCAGGGGCAGCTTGACGATGTATTCGCCCTTGAGCGAAAACATGACCACGATGGTGAACAGCAGGGCGATCAGCGTCAGAGGGCTGATTCTGGGGATGAACTTTTCGACATACCACTGTTCCCCCTTTGCCTTTAGCCCGATGATGCGGGTGATCAACCCTGCGATGAACGGAATGCCCAGGTAGATGAAAACGCTTTCGGCTATCTGCCCGATGGTCACATTCACCACCGCGCCCTCGATACCCAGCCAACCGGGCAGGATGGTGATGAAAAACCATGCGTACACCGAAAAAAACAGCACCTGGAAAATGGAGTTGAAGGCCACCAGGCCCGCGCAGTATTCGGCGTCGCCCCTGGCCAGTTCATTCCATACCAGGACCATGGCGATGCAGCGGGCCAGACCGATCATGATCAGCCCGACCATGTATTCGTGGTGGCCAGACAGAAACGCGATGGCCAAAAGGAACATGAGGATGGGACCGATGATCCAGTTCTGGACAAGGGACAGGGCCAGTATCTTCACGTCCCGGAACACGAACCCGAGCTTTTCGTAGCGGACCTTGGCCAGCGGCGGGTACATCATCAAAATCAGGCCGATGGCTATGGGGATGTTGGTGGCGCCCACGGTAAACTTGTTGATGACGCCCTGAATCCCAGGGTACAGCCATCCTCCGCCCACGCCGACGAACATGGCCAGGAATATCCAGAGTGTCAGGAACCGGTCCAGAAAGGAAAGTTTTTTTGTCGTTGCCTCTCCCATGTCGCCTCCACCTTTGTTTTGTTTGGAGCCAGCCTAGCAGCCCGTTAAAAAACTCGGAATTGGCAGCCTGTTCAAAAACGAGGAGATGCAAGGCGCGCGAATTTCGAGGAGTAAGGCGTACTTACGGTACGTCGCATCGACGAGAAATGAGGCGCAACGCCGCAGATCGCGTTTTTCAACAGGCTGCTAGAGGTTACCCGGCAATTGAACCACAAAATCCCGGATTTCATCCCTCACCCGGCGATACGCCCCCATGGCCTCCTCCTCCGTTTTGGCGTTTTTGGCCAGGGCCGGGGGGTCGTCGAAACCCACATGCACCACCCTGGCCCTGCCCGGGAACATGGGGCAGGTTTCATGGGCATGCCCGCACACTGTCACCACGTAATCGAATGGAACATCCATCAGCGCGTCCACCAGCTTGGAGCGTTGGCCCGAAATGTCCACCCCCGCCTCGGCCATGGCCCTGACCGCCAAGGGGTTGAGCCCGTGGGTTTCGATCCCGGCGGAATACGCCTCGATCTCTTCCCCTTTAAGATGCCTGGCCCAGCCTTCGGCCATCTGGCTGCGGCAGGAGTTGCCCGTGCAGAGAAACAGGATTTTCAACTTGTCCTTTACCATTGGGTTCCCTTTCAAGCCTCCAGGTTGAACCCGGAAAGATACTCTTCCAGCTTGTCCCGGTTCTCCGGGGACAAGTCCGGGCAGGCGTCCGGGCCGCGCCCTCCTTCCCGGACCTGGGCCGCGAAGACCATGCAGGTGGGGAGGCCGCACTTTTTGCAATTGGTCCTGGGCAGGAGCTTCAGGATCTCGATGAGTTGGGGCCGCTCCCGGCCCGTGAGGCAGGGCGTGATGGACTCCCGCTTCTCCCAGGCCTCGTTGATCTCGTTTTGCAGCCAGGCGAGCACGCGGTCAGCCTCTTTTTCGTCGGCCAGAGCGTTCACCGCGATCTCCCGGCCCTCCACCTTGATGATCCGGCCGTGATGATGAAACATCACGAACGGAGGATCAACGGAAAACTGGGTTCCCCCCAGCACGGCGTTGAGATAGGGCAGGGCCTCGCCCACGTCCTCGTTCAGGTGCGCCACGCAGTGCACCGACTCGAACGACGGATTGCACTCGGGCCGGAAAATCTCCTTGGTCCATCCGGTCAACAGCATTTCCCATCCCTCATTTTTTCAGCCAGGAAATCACGTCCTCCTTTTTGGGCACCTTGCCCACGCACTTGACCTCGTTGTCCACCACCACCCCCGGGGTTCCGAACACACCGTACTTGCCGATCTCCAGTATGTCGGTCACCTTCTCGATGTTCGCGTCCACGCCTGCTTCCGCGACGGCTTCCCTTACGATTGTCTCGGCCTTCTTGCACTTGGCGCAGCCAGGCCCCAACACCTTGATGTCCATCATGAACCCCCTTTAAAATTTTTTGTCCTCCAGACCAAAGCGCAACCGCGTCCTTGATCAGGGAAGCGGGTACGGTCTCATGCGTCCTGTTCCCGATCTCGATGGTCCGGCACATGGTGGTCGCTCCCAAAAGGTCACGGGTGACACGTACATCCAACAGCACCAATGTTCTGTAACAACCCGAAATCCGGGAAGAGGCGGGTTTGTCGGAGAGTACACAGGCCCGCGGAGCCTGTGTTTTGGTGGCACCCACCGACCTGGACGCACCGGCCCCGGACGCATCGCGCGTTTTCATCACCACGGAAATCCTCATAGGCAAAAGTTCGACCGTTACCAGCCTGTTGAAAAACGCGAACTGCGGCGTTGCGCTTCATTTCTCGTCAGTGCGGCGTACCGTGAGTACGCCTTACTCCTTAAAATTCGCGTACCTTGCATCTCATCGTTTATGAACAGGCTGCCAATTTCGAGTTTTTCAACGGGCTGTTACAACCGGGTCGACCTGAAAGGCGCGCGGCATGCACTGCGGAAAATGAGACAACACGTAGAGGCAGGTGTTGACCAAAACGTTGAACCCGCCGAAAATGAGCAATGGAAAAGTGGACGGAAAAGGGCCATAACTGTCTGTTTTTACTTATGGTCGGGGCGAGAGGATTTGAACCTCCGACATCTAGCTCCCAAAGCTAGCGCGCTACCAGGCTGCGCTACGCCCCGAACCTGACGGCCCGGGTGGACCGGGCCGGGAAACGCACCATTACCATGGTTTATGCACATGTTCAAGCGCGAGGCGCGGCGCTTTGTCGTTCAGTCGAAAACCAGGTCCTCGGATTGCGCGACGATCCGGGCCATGCTGCGTTGCTGACTGGTGAAAAATTCCTTCTCCCACGCCCCTTCCACGGCGGCCCGCATGTGGCGCAAGGCTGCGCGGGGCTCTCCCAGGTCCAGCCGAGCCATGGCCAGGTAGTACCTCAGCCTGTGATTGTCCCGCTCCGCCACCGCGCGTTCCAGCCGTTGGGCCGCGAGCGACAGAAGCCCCCTGCTGGGTCGCGTGGCCCCCGAGGCTCCGTTCTCTCCCAGACGCAGCAGGCCTTTGCAGTGGGCGCACCGGGATTCCAGGCTTGGAGACATCCCGAAACAGTACGGGCAATGCCGCGCCGGCGCCGAGATCAGGCTGTCCCACAACCGTTCCAGACGGGCCCGTTCGCTTCGCACGACGGCGTTGTGAGGGTCCAGCGCACCGGCCCTTTCCAGGCTGTCCCTGGCCTCGTGCGCCGTCCGCGCCGTACGCGAGTGCCAGAGCCATCCCTCGGCCGAGATGGTATCCGCGGACGCCTTGGCCTCCAGCAGATTCCGGGCCGCCTCGTGCTCCAGCCTCCCGATCAGGCGCGCAGCACGTTCCACCACTTCCGCGTCCCTGCCCCCGGCCGCGAGCCGGGTCCTGGCCTCAGCCGTCAACTCCTCCAGGGAACGCCCTATGGCCCTGCCTTTGGCGCACATGTCCATGGTGGCGATCTCCACGGCGCACCAGCCCAGGATCTCCACCGCCGCGCTTTCCCCCGCCGCCCGGCTTGTCAGGGCATCGAAAAGCTCTCCGCCATAAAAGTACATCATCCCTTCGTCGCTTCCGTTGCATACCCTCATGGTAAGGCCCACCGAACCCAACTGCATCTTTTCCAGGATGTCTCCCACGGTTTTGTCCGCCCGCAGATTTTTTCGGGAGGTCAAAAAAGCGTTTTCCACCGTGTTCCTCAACACAGACATGGCGCAAGGCTTTGAAATGGCGTGATAACCGCGACCGGTGGCGGCCAGACGGCGCAAATTCTCCCTGGACATGAATCCTGACATGACCACCACGGGCATGGCCGGCCGGATTTCGGCGGCCTGTTCCATGAGCCCGAAACCGTCCAGTTCCGGCATGACAAGGTCGGTGACCATCACGTCCACCTCGTTTTCCGCCAAGATATTGACGGCCTCCTCACCGTTGACCGCCGTCATAAATCTGTTGCCCGCGCCCTGCCCCCTCAGGCCTCGCTTCAGGCATTCCAGTATCGCGGGCTCGTCATCCACGATCAGAATGGTCCGTTTTTCCTTGGCTTCGCCGTTTTTCCGATCCATGATGCGTTGTACTCCTTGATGCTCCCGACAGGCGGGATGCTGCCTGGAAATCCGCTGGTTCCCGTTTCCTTGCCGTACGGCCCGGCATTGGCAGATGAAATTTCCATGCCAATGGAGAAGGCTGTTCCGAAAGCCGGCGCTTGCCCGGCGCGGTTCATGGTGGTAAAACGGAGCCGATGCATCCCGATGCTGCCCGCCAATCTCCGGAAAGGACCCCGACCATGGCACACAAATCATTGCGGCCCGAGACCCAACTGATACACGCGGGCGAACCCCGGCCCCTGATCGAGGGCGCCGTGAGCATGCCCGTGTTCCAGTCGTCCACCTTCCAGTACACGGGCCAGTCCGATTACAACGCCCTGCGCTACATACGGATGAACAACACGCCCAACCACCGGGCCCTGCACGAGAAAATCGCGGCGCTGGAAGGGGCCGAGGCCGCGCTGGTGTCCGCCAGCGGAATGGCCGCCATCTCCACCACCCTGTTCGGGCTGCTCTCTCCGGGCGACCACATCCTGGCTCAGGACAGCCTGTACGGCGGCACGCATACCCTGATCCGCGGAGACCTGGCCCGGTTCGGCGTTACGTGCGACTTCATCGACGCAAGCCAACCGGACACGTGGGAGTCCATGCTGCGGGACAACACGAAGATGGTTTACGTGGAGTCCGTCACCAACCCCCTCATGCACGTGGGCGACCTGCGCGCCGTGGCCGCCTTTGCTAAAAAGCACAGGCTTTTGTCCGTAATCGACAACACGTTTCCGACACCCGTCCTGTTCCGGCCACTGACCGTGGGGTACGACATGGTGGCGCACTCCTGCACCAAGTACATGAACGGGCACTCGGACATCGTGGGAGGTGCGATCGCAGGGAGCCGCGAACTGGTGGACAGGGTGCTGCACTGCGCCAACCACCTGGGCGGCTGCATGGACCCGCACGCCTGCTTTCTTCTGCACAGGGGCCTCAAGACCCTGGCCGTGCGGATGGAACGACACTGCGAAAATGCCCAGGCCATGGCCGAGTGGCTGGAATCCCTGCCCGGGGTGACCCGGGTCGCCTATCCAGGCCTGCCCTCCCATGCCAGCCATGCCAATGCCAGGGACCTCTTCTCCGGGTTCGGGGGCATGCTCAGCTTCGAGCTGGACGGGGACGCCGCACGCGCCGACCGGTTCATCAAGCGGCTGAAACTGCCCATCGAGGCCCCCAGCCTGGGAGGGGTCGAGACCCTCATCACCCGGCCCTCCACCACGTCCCACGCGGGAATGTCTCCCGAGGACCGGGAAAAGGCCGGGATCTCCGATTCCCTGATCCGTGTCTCCGTGGGCATCGAGGACGTGGAGGATTTGAAGGACGATTTCCGGCAGGCGCTGGAGGGATAGCAGCCCGTTGAAAAACTCGGAATTGGCAGCCTGTTCAAAACGATGGGATGCAAGGCTGGCGAATTTTGAGGGGTGAAGCGTACCCTAAGTACGCTGCATCGACGAAAAAACCAATGCCAGACGCCCCAGACCGCGATTTCAGCCGGCCTGGGGCCTGGCCCTCTCCCCCGGGATGGGGGGAGAGGGGACGGCGTGGGCCCGGGCGCGTCCTTGACAATACAGTGGTAGGAGCGGTTCCGGCGCCTGCCGACGATGGCCGCCATGGGGCGGCGCGCTGCCCCTCCTCGGGAAGGGTGCGCGGCCAGCCCCGACCGCCGGCACTGGGTTGCGGCAGCGGCGGGTGGCGAGGACTCCCGACGTCGGACAGCAAATACGCGACCTGTCCGGGAGACTGGTTTGTTCGACCCGCAAAGCCCTATTGGCAATGGTGATTCCGCTGGATGATGTGCGCGCCGGCTAAAGGAGTGGTCGGATGAACGGCATTTCCACGGCACGCTGTACGCGTCTCGCGTTATGTGGAGGGGCGGGTGGCCCCGTGTTTTCTCTCTGGCGCGGCAGCCGCCTGGGCGAAACGGCCGCCGCGCGCGTCGGAGAGAAGTTTGAGCACAACCCGTGCGCGCGGAGGGGAGGATCGCGTCGGTATTGCGCTGCGGGAAACAGGGTTTGTTGCTGACTGCCGGACTGGCCTCGCTGGCTTCAGGCCGGTTCGGTTCCTCGTTCCTTCTCCTGGTAATCGACGAACGAATCGTCGACACTGCCGGACCCGGACTTCCGGGGCGCCGCAACGATGTGCCGGATTTCGCAATCCGGAAACAGGTTCCTGAGCAACGAAACCATTGCCTCGTGGCGTTTGGAATTCGGGCCAAGTAGTACGATACGTTTCACGATACATGCCCTTTTCGACCGGTTTCAGGCCTTGATAAGGTCCCGCCGATTTTTGGCGCGTGTCACATTCAAGAGCAATTATCGGGCCAGGAGTGAAACTTTTCACTCAATGGTTTGGAATTTCAGGGGAAAGCGTTGCGATTGGTGGTGTGAGCGGCGGGGCGCACGTAACGGATTCGTTACACACTTCGGTATATAAATCATCCAGGTTATTGAATTTGTTACTATAAAACGAATGTATCGAAAATGTTGCGAAATGTATTCACTCTATACCGTAACGCCGCATCTTCCGAAACAACGTGTTCCGCGTTATCCCCAAACTGCGCGCAGCTCCCGTGCGATGCCAGTGGCTACGCTCCAGGGCTCGTACTATGTGGGCGCGTTCGAAACTCTCCACCGCCGCGCGAAGGTCCGACTCGGAAGGAACCTGCGCGCCGGCCCCGCCGTCACCGGGACCACCCGCGCCCAGCCCCAGGCTCTCCACCGCCAGATACCGCCGGATCACGTTTTGCAACTCCCGCACATTGCCCGGCCAGCCATACGCCATCAGCTGGTCCATGACGTTGGGCGGGACCGGGTCGCCCCCTTCGTCGGCGCCGTACAGCCTCATGAAGTAACTTACCAGAAGAGGGATGTCCTCCTGCCGCTCCCTCAACGGAGGCAACGTGATCTGCACCACGTGTATCCGATAGTAGAAGTCCTCCCGCATCCGGCCCTGGCGCACCAGGTCCTCCAGGTTCCGGTTCGTGGCGCATATGAGCCGGCAGTCGGTCTGCCGTATCTCGGTGCTGCCCAGCGGAGTGTACCCGCCTCCGCCAACGGCCCGCAACAGCTTGACCTGCATGGTCACGTCCAGTTCCCCGACCTCGTCCAGGAACAACGTGCCGCCCCTGGCCGAATCCAGGTAACCGTGCCTGTCAACAAGGGCCCCGGTAAACGCGCCCTTCCTGTAGCCGAAGAACTCGCTTTCCAGCAGGGTTTCCGGGATGGCTCCGCAGTTCACGCTTTCAAACTTCTTGTCACGGCGTTCACTCATGTCATGGATGGCCTGGGCCACCAGTTCCTTGCCCGTGCCGGATTCGCCTGTCAGCACCACGTTGGCGTCCGAACGCGCCGCCCGGACGATCAGGTCGTAGATTTCCCGCATCCGGGTACTTTCACCGATTATATTGCGGAAGCGGTACCGTTCCCGCATGGATGCCTTGAGCCGGATGTTCTCCCTCCGGAGGTCGCCCGCCTCCTTCCGCATGGCCATTTCCCGCAGCTTGCTCTCGGTCACGTCCCGAACGGTGAGCAGGATGGCGGGCTCGCTTTCGTAGGTCACGGTACTGGCCAGGATGCTCGCCCAGAAGTCCTTTTCCTCTCCGGTTTTGAGGCGCCCCTCGAACACGGGGGAATGGTCCCTGCCCTCGGCCACGCTGCCCAGAAGCCGGGCGAACCTTTCGGCGTCCTCGTCCGAGATGTATGCATCGATGCTGGAGCGCGTAAGTTCCTTGGGTCCGGAACGTCCCAGCATCCTGGCGAGGACCGCGTTGGCATAGGCGATGGTGTGGCCGGAGACCACGGCCACGCCGTCGGAAACGCTCTCCAGCAGCGCCTGGTAGCGCCCCCGGCTGGCTTCCAGGTCAGCCAGGGCCTGGGCCTTGTCCACCTGGACCCGAAGTGAGGCGAGACCGAAGGTGAGGTTTTTGGCAAGCTGCTTCAAAAGCGCGATCTCCTCGGCGTCAAAGGCATTTTGGGCCCGTGCGCAGATCACCAGAACCCCGGGGCCGTCCGCGGCGCCGAAAGGCAACGCCGCCATGGAGTTGTAACCCATGGCCGCGGCCTCGGCCAGCCACGGACCAGGCATACCGGGCTCCCGAAAGACGTCCGGGATCACCCGGGTCTTGCCCTTGCCCAGAGCATCGCCCACCGGGCCCGGTTCGGACACCAGCGCCCAGGCCTTTCCGGGGCCGTCCGCGTCCACCACCGCCAACCCCCGGTCCTCTTCCACCGCAACCACCGCCGCCCGGTATCCGCCCTGTTCCCGGATGATCCGGCACACCCGGCCCAACAGGTCCCCGGCGTCGTCCACGCGGGCCACGGCCTCGTTGGCGCCGGAAAGCACGCGCAGAGCCCGGTTCGTGTTACGCAGCCTGGCCTCGGCGCGGTTACGGTCCGTCACGTCGTGAATCAGTGTGTAGAGGATTTTCTTGTCATAGACTGAAACAGGTCCGGCATACACCTCCACGTCGCGCACCTCGCCTCCGGAAAGGCTCTGCTGGTGCATGAACCGGCTGCACCGCCCGTCCCGCGCGGCCCGCATGTCCTCGAGCACCTC
Organism: Desulfatibacillaceae bacterium; assembly: GCA_046542385.1. Lineage (GTDB taxonomy): Bacteria > Desulfobacterota > Desulfobacteria > Desulfobacterales > Desulfatibacillaceae > JBKHBM01. The sequence goes on from JBKHBM010000138.1 coordinate 9,900, forward strand.
GGCTTCCGGCCGCGCGCCAAGGTCGGTGACCTTCATCAGGGAAAGCTCGCGGTGAGTGTACCCGTAGTATTCGCAGGCGGCGGGGTTGGCGTCCACGATGTTGCCCGTGTCCGGATCCAGGAGGAGCATGACCGCGTGGTTGTTCTTGAAAAGGCTCTTGTAGAGGTCTTCGCGCTGGCGCAACTCCCGCTCTGCCCTGCGGGTCCGGGCCAGTCGGTTTTCGAGGTCCAGCAGCCGTTCCCTAAGATCGGCAATGACCTCCTGGCGTGTGGGTGCGTCGGACATGTTCCGGGCTCCCGAATGATGGTTGGCCGATACGTTGAATGTACCAGTGGGCCCGACCCGGGTCAATGCGTTTCACAAGGCGTAGAAAGCCGAAATCACAGCCCTTTTCATGGATACAGCCATCGCCCGTGCCCCTGCTTCCGCTGCGTCATAGTCCGGCCGGGGACCTGGCACTGCCGGCGGGTCTCTTCCTTGCAGCCGCACCATGTGAAATCGCTTACCAGCCTGTTGAAAAACGCGATCTGCGCAGTACGCGCTTCACTTCTCATCAGTGCGGCGTACCTCAGGTACGCCTTATTCCTCGAAAT
>JBKHBM010000139.1:0-10410 GCA_046542385.1 Desulfatibacillaceae bacterium
GGAGGCGGAAGCGTTACAGGCGCGGTCTGCTGCGTTGCGCTTCGCCGTTCGTCGACGCGGCGTACGAGAGTACGCCTTGCTCCTCCCGGCTCGCGCGCCTTGCATCCCATCGTTTTCAGCCAACCTGGAGGCCTCGGGGGCTGTGGGGGGAGGCCGGGGCATGTGGAGGCGGAAGCGTTACAGGCGCGGTCTGCTGCGTTGCGCTTCGCCGTTCGTCGACGCGGCGTGCGAAAGACTAGTGCAGGGTGCTGCCTGTTAGCGTTTTTCTCAGGGCATTTGATTCTCATTGTCGAATGGAAAACCGGCCGCGCCGTGAATAAACGGCGTGGCCGCATTTTTTGCTGACGGCGCCGGATTTCGACTCTTGCGAGTCCCCGTACACCATTTCCCGTACCTGTTTGCTCCCTTTGCTAGGGTCCTTCCTAAAAAATGGGTTGAAAGCCCCCCGTGTATATGTTAGGCGAACGTGGTCGTTTCAGTGGAAAGGGAGACGGCCGAAACGTGGCCGGGAGATTTTTAACGCAGGGAGGATCACAGCGGATATGGACAAAAAAACGAATCGCGTCGTGGCCTATGCCATGGTCGGGGTCTTCTTCCTGGTGGGGCTTGTCGGGTACATTGCGTTCCCGTACGAGCAGCCGACGGAGCCGGTGCGCATCCTGTTCCCGGTCACCGCCGGGAACGTGGTGTTCGACCACCTGACGCACGCCGAGGACTTCACGTCGGACTGTGCGTCATGCCACCACCATTATCCGGGAGTACAGGAGGATTACCTGGGAAGACTGGCCGGTTGCGGCGAGTGCCATGTTTCCAGGGAATGGGACGACCCGCATCCGCAGTTATGCGTCGACTGCCACCAGGAGATGATGATCGAGGATTACCTGGAGGGCGCGGAGTATCCGAACCCCTATGATGCCGCGCACAGCGACTACAGCTTCAAGAGCTGTGTCGGCTGCCACGAGGACGTGGGGGCCGGTCCGGGAGCGGGTGCGGAGAACTGCGGCGGCTGCCACGTGCTGTAGGCAAGCGTGCACGGCCGGGGGCGGCACGGCCCCGGGCCACTTCATGATACATCGAAAAGGGTTTCACCTATGATAAGGAAATCATTTTTCGGATTGACCCAGCCAAGGCTCGACTACACGCTGCTTCGGCAGCCGGTGGCCGGACCCGCAGAGGAGGTCCCGCCGTCCAAGGTCGCCATAATGCTCGTGAACAGGGCGTTTGAAGGCATCAACGCCTGTGACCTCAAGGCGGGCGACAGCGTGGCGCTGGGGCAAAAGGTCGAGGTTTACAAGGACACGGGCGACTACTTCATTTCCCCGCTGGCGGGGACCATAAAGGATGTGGACGCCTTCACCGACGCACGGGGCGGCACCATAACCGCGGTGACGATCGAGGGACTGGTAAAGGGCGAGCCTGAAAAGGTCCTGAGTGGTGAACCGAGCCTTTCGCAGGCGGCCGCCTACCTCGAGAACGCTCCCGGCGGGCTGTCCTTCAGGGACCTGCTCGATACGGAAAGGGCGATCGACACCATCGTGATTCTGGGCATGGACCAGGACCTCCTGGTAACGGCGCGGCAGCAGGCCCTGAAGGACAAGGCCAAGGCCGTTGCCAGCGGCGTCAAGGTGCTGAGGCGGATCACGAAGGCGGGGAGGGTTGTCATGGCCGTGCCCCCGAACCTGGCCCGGGAAGCCGCGAACGCGGGTTGCGAGGTGGTGGAGTTGGACCAGGCATACCCTTCGGCTCAGCCTGAACTGGTGCTCAACCGCAAGATGGGGCTCACCGTGCCCACCGGCGGCACTCCCGGGGACGTGAACACCGTGTTTTTCACGGTGGAGGCAGTGGCTTCGCTGGGGGTCGCCTACGAGGAAGGCGTGGTTCCCATGGACAAGGTGGTGACCCTGATCATGAAGGACGGCACCTCCAAGAACCTGAGCGTCCGGGTGGGGACTCCGGTGGGCGACGTCCTGTCCCACGGCCGCGTCTTCCTGAATGACGGAGACCGCATCGTCCTGGGCGGCCCCATGCGCGGGACCGCCATCTACTCCCTGGACATGCCCGTCCTGCCGGACACCGACGCGGTCATGGTGCAGGACCGTGACGAACTGGCCGAGGTTTCCGATTATCCCTGCGTCAACTGCGGCGAGTGCGTGAGGATCTGCCCCGCGCGCATACCCATCAACGACCTGATCCGGCTTCTCGAAAACGGGATGTACGAGGAAGGGGCCAGGCAGTACGACCTCCTCTCCTGCGTGGAATGCGGTCTATGCAGCTACGTGTGCATAGCGCAGATCCCGATCTTTCAGTACATAATGCTCGGCAAACACGAGCTGGCGCGGGCGAGCGCGGAGGCTTAAACAATGAAAAACAAACGCATGTTCGTGGTTTCCCACGCTTCGTTCTGGCATAACGGGGACCGCATATCGACTCGGAATTACAACATCCTGCTGGCAACGCTCCCGGCTGTCATCTTCGGCCTGGTCAAGTTCGGCGGAATCGCCCTTGGCGTGCTGGGTCTCTCGGTGTCCCTGTCCATGGCCTGGGAATGGATCATGTGCAAGGCCATGGGCCGTGAAAACACGCTGGGCGACATGGACGCGGCGGTTCTGGGCGTCCTGTTCGCCATGGTGATGCCCGCTACCATGCCCTGGTGGGCCATGGTCGTCGGCACTTTCGTCATGGTGGTCATCGGCAAGATGATCTTCGGCGGAATCGGCGGCGCACCGTTCAACCCCGTGATCCTGGCCACGGCCATAGTGGGGGTTTCCTGGGCGGCCCTGTTGAACTTCGACGCCCGGTACCTGCATTACGTGTTCGATCACAACCCCGCCTACCCCCTGGCTTCGGCCAAGGCGTTCGGCGCGGAGGCCGCAGCCAACTGGTCCACCATGGACCTGCTCATGGGAAACCAGATCGGCGGCATGGGCGCGGTTTTCGGACTGGGTCTGCTCATTGGCGGCATCTATCTCATCCTGCGGGGCCACATCCGCTGGGAGATCAGCGTGTCCTTTCTGGCTGCCGTGGCTGTGACGGCGTTCCTGTTCCAGGTCTCGGACCCGGACAAGTACGCCGGCCCCCTGTTCCACCTGTTCACGGGGTACACGCTCATCGGCGCGTTTTTCCTGGCCACGCACAATTCATCTTCTCCGGTGAACTTCGTGCCCATGCTGCTGTTCGGCGCCGGCATCGGTGTGATGACCATGCTCATCCGCAACATCGGTGCCTACCAGGACGGCGTGGTGTACGCCATCCTGCTGTTCAATGTGGCCAACCCGCTCCTTGACAGGATTCGCCCCAAGGCGTTGGGAAAGGTGGTGCAAAATGCGTGACATGATGAAAATGGTGGTGGCCCTGACGATGATCGCTCTGGTTTCCGGCGGAGTTCTGGCGGCCGTCAAGGGGGCCACCGCGGACAGCATAGAAAAGAACACCCTGAATTTCGTCCAGGGGCCCACGGTCAAGCAGATCCTGAAACAGGCCTCCAATGATCCGGTTGCCGACCGGTTCAAGATGACGGTTCCCGGCACGGGCGAGGAGTTTACGTTTTTCGTGGGCGTGATTGACGGCGAGCCCAGGGTCGTGGCCTTCGAGACCAAGGGCAAGGGCTATGGCGGCGACCTGGGCGTGATGTTCGCGGTCGATCTCGAGTCCGACAAACTGGTCGGCATCGGCGTCACCACCCACTCCGAGACACCGGGCATTGGAGCCAGGGCCAAGGAGGATCCGTCTTTCGCGGCGGCCTGGGAAGGCCTGTCCATGGACCAGAAGTTTGCGGTCAAGTCCGACGGCGGCAGCATCGACGCCCTAACCGGTGCAACGATCACCTCCAGGGGGGTGACCGGCGCGGCAAACATGGCGGCGGGAATATACAAGGAGCTCAAGCCGGAGTTGAAGGCCGAGGCTTCGGAAATCGCGGGATAGCAGTCCGTTGACAAACTCGGAAACCACAGCCTGTTAAAAACGGACGCGGGTAGGCGCAACGCCGCGGATCGCGTCCTTCAACAGGCTGACAGGGGAGAATCAAACAATGGCAAAAACACTCGTACAAGAGTTTACCAAGGGCCTATGGGACGAGGTGCCTCCGTTTCGGCTGGTGTTGGGCCTTTGTCCCGCCCTGGCCGTCACCACGACGTTTTACAATGGAGTGGGCATGGGTCTGGCCACCACGTTCGTGCTTGTGGGCGCCAACCTTCTGGTTTCCCTGCTTCGTAACGTCATCCCGGCCAAGGTCCGCATCGCCTGCTTCATCACCGTCATCGCAACGTTCGTGACCCTGGTGGAGCTGCTGACCCAGGCATTCGAGGCCACCTATCCGCTATACCAGCAGCTGGGCATCTTCATTCCCCTGATCGTGGTCAACTGCGTCGTGCTGGGGCGCTCCGAGGCTTTTGCATACAAGAATGGCCCCACCCGGTCCGTGGCCGACGGCCTGGGCATCGGCATCGGCTTCACCCTGGCCCTGGGCGCGTTGGGCGCGCTTCGCGAAATCTTCGGGGCCGGAACATTCCTGGGCGGGACGCCCAAGGAGTTCATGGTGTTCGGTCCGGCATTCGAGCCCTTCTCCTTCATGGTCGAGGCCCCCGGCGCATTCGTCTGCCTGGGTCTCATGCTGGCGGTCATGAACCTTCTTGAGAAGAAGTAACGCCCGGCCGTTCCTCCGGGACGCGCCGTTCAGACGGAGAGTGAACCATGGCTGAGTATCTGACACTTGTCGTAAGCTGCATATTCGTCAACAATATCGTGCTGGCCCAGTACCTTGGGAACTGCCCCTTTCTGGGCACGTCCAAGAAGATGGAGACAGCGGTGGGCATGTCGTTCGCCGTGGTCTTCGTCCTGGTAATGGCCGGCATCATCACGTGGATAGTGAACTACGCGGTCCTGAAACCGGCGGACCTCGAGTACCTGAGGACCATCGCGTTCATCCTGGTAATCGCGTCGCTGGTGCAGTTCGTGGAGATGTTTTTGAAAAAGAGCATCCCCGGCCTGTACGCTGGCCTGGGCATTTTTTTGCCTCTCATCACCACCAACTGCGCGGTCATGGGCGCCTGCCTCATCAACATCAACGAGGAATACAGTTTCCTCATGGCTCTGGTGGCGTCGTTTGCCTACGCGGTGGGTTTCGGCGTCGCGCTGATCCTGTTCGCCGGCGTGCGTGAACGGGTCCTTTTGGCCAGGGTCCCCAGGCCGCTGCAGGACACGTCCATCGGCCTGGTTACCGCCGGCGTCATCGCCCTGGCCTTTGTGGGATTCAAGGGACTGGTGTAACGGAGCGGAGGGTATACGGGAGGCATCCCGCGTCCCGGTCGGAGGCGGGTAAGGTTGGTTGCGTGGGCGAATGGCCCCGATTCCGGCGGTTCGGATTTTCCGAGCCGCCGGACCTGTTTGCTGGTATTCGAATCGTCGGATCGGTAGCTGGATGGAGCCGCGGGTGGACAGATGGGGTCGCGAAGGGGGACGAAACCCGACAATGCCACAGGAGGCCGTTGAAAAACCCGGAATTGGCAGCCTGGTCAAATACGATGAGATGCAAGGCGCGCGAATTCCCGGGAATAAAAGGCGTACCTGGCGTACGCCGCACCGACGCGAAACGCGCCGCGTACCGCGCGGATCGAGTTTTTCAACAGGCTGCTAGTGAAGAATCTGGTCGAGGAACAGCCTGGTCCTGTCGTGCTGCGGGTTGGAGAAGAACTCCTCCGGCTCGTTTTCCTCGATGACCTGGCCGAAGTCCATGAAGAGCACGCGGTGCGCCACGCTCTTGGCAAAGCCCATCTCGTGGGTCACCACCAGCATGGTCATACCCTCCTCGGCCAGTTCGATCATGACGTCCAGAACTTCCTTGACCATCTCCGGGTCCAGGGCGCTGGTGGGCTCGTCGAACAGCATGACATTGGGCTTCATGCACAGGCTGCGGGCGATGGCCACCCGCTGCTGCTGGCCGCCGGAAAGCTGGCCCGGGTACTTCTGCGCCTGCTCCGCGATCCGCACCTTCTCCAGGTAGTACATGGCCGTTTCCTCGGCGTCCCTCCTGGGTGTCTTGCGAACCCATATGGGGCCCACGGTTAGGTTCTCCAGAATGGTCAGGTGCGGGAACAGGTTGAAGTGCTGGAAGACCATGCCGACCTCGGTGCGGATCTTCTCGATGTTCTTGAGGTCGTTGGTGAGTTCGATGCCGTCCACGATGATCTTGCCGCGCTGGTGTTCCTCCAGCCGGTTTATGCAGCGGATCAGCGTGGACTTGCCCGAACCCGAAGGACCGCAGATGACGATGCGCTCGCCCCGGCGCACCGTCAGGTTGATTTCCTTCAATACGTGGAACTCGCCGAACCACTTGTGCAGGTTCCTGATCTCGATGATGTGTTCGCTGGATGGCTCCGGCGCGGCCACTTCCCGTACATTTTTGGAATCGTTTATATTGTCTTCGGTCATGTCGGTGCTCCTTGGACGGACTTTTATGACTGGAGTTCCCTCTCCAGCTTGCGGCTGTACTGGGACATGGAAAAGCAGCCCGCGAAGTACAGGATGGCGATGAAAATGTACGCCTCGGCCGAAAAGCCCATCCACGAAGGGTCGCCCAGGACGGACTTGGTCGTCTTGAGCAGGTCGTACAATGCGATGATGACGACCAGGGACGTATCCTTGAACGCGGACACCAGTATGCCCACCGTGGGCGGAATCACGATCTTGAGCGCCTGGGGCAGGATGATGAGCCGCATCTTCTGGTAGTAGTTCAGCCCCATGGACTCGGCAGCCTCGTACTGGCCGCGCGGGATGGCCTGAAGGCCGCCGCGCACCACTTCGGCGATATAGGCCGCCGTGAACAGGATGATGGCGGCCTGGGCCCTCAGGATCTTGTTGAAGGTCACTCCCTCGGGCAGGAACAGCGGGAACATGATGGAACTCATGAACAACAGGCTGATGAGCGGCACGCCGCGGATCAGCTCGATGTAGATGATGCACAGCGTCTTGATGGCCGGCATGGTGGATCGCCTGCCCAGGGCGAGGACCACGCCCAGGGGGTAGGCCGCGACCATGCCGAACACGGCCAGCAGCAGGGTCAGGGGAAGCCCGGACCACAAGTCCGTCTCCACGGGAGGCAGGCCCGGGATGCCGCCGCGCATCAGGGTTCCCATGACCAGGAGGCCGACGCCCCAGACCCATATCAGGGATCTTTTCCAGTGCCTCCGGTCCTGGCTGTACCACAGAAGCGCGAACAACAGCAGCATGGAGACCAGGGGCCGCCAGTGCTCGTCAAAGGGATAGAACCCGAAAATGATGAAGCGCAGGTTCTGGGTCACCACGGACCAGCAGGCTCCCTCAGTGTCCCGGCACGCGCTCCCGGGAGTGAACCAGACGCTGTCCACGAAGACCCATTCCACGATGGGCGGGATGAACTCGTAGGCGGCGAACAGGACCAGCAGGGTGAGCGCGGAGTTGAACCAGCCGTTGAAGAGGTTGTTGCGCGCCCATCCGATTGCGCCCACCTCGGTGAGCGGAGGTCTTTCGTCGGGAAGTCTTTCATGTGTATGGATCATGGCCGGTTACCGCTCCACCAGGGCTGTCTTCTTGTTGTACCAGTTCATGAACGCCGAGGTGACCAGGGAAAAAATCAGGTACACCACCATGATCATCAACACACCCTCGATGGCCTGTCCTGTCTGGTTGATGGTGGTGTTGGCCACCGAGACGAAGTCCGGGTAGCCGATGGCCACGGCCAGGGAACTGTTCTTCGTCAGGTTGAGCATCTGGCTGGTCAACGGCGGAACGATCACCCGCAGCGCCTGGGGCAGGATCACCAGGCTCAGCACCAGCCTGGGGCGCAGACCAATGGACAGCGCCGCTTCGGTCTGCCCCGTGCTGACGGACTGGATGCCGGCGCGGACGATCTCGGCGACGAATGCCGAGGTGTACATGACAAGTCCCAGCAGAAGGGCCCCGAACTCCGGGCTCACAAGGTAGCCTCCCTCGAAGTTGAATCCCTCGAGGGCAGGCTCATTCATCTCCATGGGGCTGCCGCCGAGAAGCCACACGATCACCGGGAGGCCTAGCACCAAGAGGATTGAAGCCTTTACCACCGGAAAGGGCTGTCCCGTGGCGTCCTGTCGCTTCCTGGCCCAGCGCTTCACCAACACGGAAACCACGATGGCCGCGACCAGGGCCAGAAGCATGTATTTATGTATGGGGTGTGACTCGGGTACGGCGAAAATGAGGCCGCGATTGCTTATGAACACGCCGACCATGGGATGCAGGGCCTGTCTGGGACTCGGGAAGAACTGGTAGAAGCATGCGTACCAGAAAAAAAGCTGCAGAAGAAGCGGGATGTCCTGGAACAACTCGATGTACACGGCGGACAGTTTTGCCACCAGCCAGTTCGTGGACAGGCGCGCCACTCCCACGAAGGTGCCCAGGATCACCGTTATCACGATACCGATGAACGATACCTTGAGCGTGTTCAACACGCCCACCAGAAGCGCCCGGGCGTAGGTGTTCGCCGCCGAGTAGGGAATCATGCTCTCCCCTATCTCGAACGAGGCCTCCTTGCCGAAAAAGCCCAGGCCCGTGGCGATGTTCTGCCGTTCCAGGTTGGTTCGGGTGTTCGTGAACAGGTAATACCCGGCGGCCAGCACGAGAAGCAGTACCACCACCTGGTAGATGATGGCGCGCTTGTCCTCGTCGTACCAGAACGATACCCTGGTTTCGCCGTCGTCTTCAGTCCTGGAGCTGGGGGTGTCTTCGCTCAACTGGTCACCATGGCAACGGGGCGCGGCGTCCCCTTCTGAATTGAGGGGCGGACGACTCGCGCCGTCCGCCCCGTTTTCCGCGGTATCAGGAGCCGATATCCGGATCCTGAAGGGGTTGAATGCTACTTGAGGGGCGGGGCGTACATGAGGCCGCCGTCGGTCCACAGCGCGTTCAGGCCGCGCTCGAGGCCCAGTTTCGTGTCCTCGCCAACGTTGCGCTCGAAGACCTCGCCGTAGTTGCCCACCATCTTGACGATGTTGTAGGCCCATTTCTCATCCAGGCCCAGGGCCTTGCCGTTGCCCTCGATCACGCCCAGCAGGCGCTTGATGCGCGGGTCTTCGCTCTTGAGCATCTTGTCCACGTTCTTGGAGTTCACGCCCAGTTCCTCGGCGGCGATCATGGCCAGGACAGTGAAGTTCACGATGTCCTTCCACTGGGGATCGCCCTGGCGGACTGCCGGGGCCAGGGGCTCCTTGGAGATGACTTCCGGAAGAATAACGTATTCCTTGGGATTGGGAGAGGCCGCGCGGGCGCCCGCGAGCTGGGAGCGGTCGGACGTCATGCAGTCGCACCGGCCCGCGAAAAACGCCTTTTGCAGCTCGCCCGTGTTCTCGATGACGACGGGCTTCCAGGCCATCTTGTTGGTGCGGAAGAAGTCAGCGGCGTTCTGTTCGGTGGTGGTGCCGGGAAGCACGCACACGGAGGCGCCGGACAGTTCCTTGGCGCTTTTCACGCCCTGGTCCTTGCGCACCATGAATCCCTGTCCGTCGTAGTAGTTCACGTGGGCGAAATCCAGGCCCAGCTGCGTGTCGCGGGACAGGGTGTGCGTGCAGTTACGGGTCAGCACGTCCACCTCGCCGGACTGCAGTGCCGTGAAGCGCTGCACCGTGGTCAGGGGCACGTACTTGACCTTGTCCGGGTCGCCGAAAACCGCCGCGGAAATGGCCCGGGCCGTGTCCACGTCCAGGCCCCTCCACACGCCCTTGTCGTCGGGCTTGCCGAAGCCGTACAGATCGCCGTTCACGCCGGCGATGATGGAGCCGCGTTCCATGACCGCGTCGAACGTCTCTCCGCAGAATGCGGCCGGAGAGAACATCGCCGCCATTGCAAGAATCGCTGCGAAAACAAACAGGGACCTCTTCATCGCATACCTCCTTTTTTGTTTTGCTCACAAGAGTTGCCGCGCGCCGCGCGCGGACCAGGCGCCATGTAAACATCCCGCCTTGCACGGGTTTTGGAATCGGCCTGGCACAGGTCTCCCAGAATGAATGGCTACCATAAGGGGTTCATTTTTGGCAAGGGGAAAGCCGAACGCGGCCTCGCAAACGGCGCGGGCCACCGGCGGGTTTCCTGGATCCGGACCCATGTCCTTTGTCGGGATGAAATCGGAACTGAAAAGTACAGCCATGCTGAACCATATGGGCAGCCCATGTCCAAGGATTTCCTGGCACCCCTGCCCGACCCTCGTGGCCCGGACCTGTCGCGGAAACCCTGCATCCCGTGAAAAACACTACATATTGTTAAGTATCTCACCGCAGCCACAATTTATGTTTGACCTTTGCCCCGTGCGCCCCCTATAAATGATGCGAATCAAGGCCCCCAAAAACACCGGGCAACCCTTAGCAGCCCGTTGAAAAACTAGGGATTTACAGCCTGTTCAAAAACGATGAG
>JBKHBM010000140.1:0-10386 GCA_046542385.1 Desulfatibacillaceae bacterium
GCATCTCATCGTTTTTGAACAGGCTGTAAATCCCTAGTTTTTCAACGGGCTGCTAGCGGCCTGAATCCGTGAAGATCACTCCAGCAAAATTGTGCAAACATAATTCTAAGCTGTTGATTTTTCAAGAAAACTGCGGCATGCCGCATTCAACCTTCAACTCACCCGGCAGGTGAATGCCATGCCAAAATTCGTCATCGAGCGATCTGAAACCGAGGACTACACCACGCACGGGCCCGCGCCGGATATCCATCCCTTCCGGCGCCATCCCGGAAACCCTGTTCGGACAGACACCCCTTTCCGGTCCGTTCTCGCGCATTTCTTGTCCCGCGATGTAATTTACTCAATTATGACAACGTGTTTTATCGTGCGCCTGCTTCGAGAGCCCTGGAATATTAAATTTTGTGATAGTTTCGTGTTGAACCGATAAGCGTTAAGTGATATCATGTGAAAAGTGAAATGCGGAAGGGGAACCGAACACCCACTTTCCTCGATGGAACGCGAATGTCCTTCACCCCTGCAAGCGGGGCTGTCCCTACATGCCTGACGACCAGGAATACTCGCTGCTGAAACATCTTTGCAACGCCGGGCCGTTCGCCTTTCACAAGGCGCGGGACGTGAGGAACCGGTGCACCGTCCTGGCCAAGGTGGTGGACCCCGGGGATCCCGACCCCGAGGCGGAATGGATACTGGAGGACGAATTCAGCGTATGCGCCGGGCTGGCCGAACCCTGCCTCCTGAAGGTGCGGGACATCGTCCGCGGGGATGGTGGGAATCTTCTTGCCATGGAGGATTTTGACGGGGTCGTCCTCTCCACGGGGGCGCAGGGAAAACCCCTGGATACGGAATCCATTTTGGGCATCCTGACGGAAACCGCCCTGGGACTGGACCGTTTGCACGGACTGGGACTGGTGCACAACGCCCTGTGTCCGGATTCGGTATTGGTCAACCCGGAAAACCTGCAGGTCAAAATAACGGGCCTCGGCAGGGGTAACCAACGCCTGGTGCGCCGCTTGTGGAAAGGGTTTTTCCCGCCGGCCCGGGCATTCGGCGGCGAATCCCTCACGAACCCGCGGGCGGACCTTTTCAGCCTGGGTGCCCTCGCGGTCTGGCTGCTTACCCGGGGACAGGAAATTGAGGCGGAGCAAGGCCCGGACCTGGACATCCATTCACGGTTTCTGGAATTGTCCGAATCCGTGCCTTCCAACGTCCAGATCGTGGTGGCCAAGCTGCTTGATTCGGACCCGGAGAGGGGATACCGATCCGCCAACGGCGCCTGGCTGGACCTGCGGGAATGCCTGCTTCGCCTGAGCGGGAACGGCAGGCTGCCTCCCTTCCGCGCAGGCTCCCTGGACACCGCTTCCGAAATCCGGATTCCGGATTCCGCCATAGGCAGGGAGGCGGAACTGTCCATTCTGCTGGCCAGCCACCATAAGGCATTGTCCGGTGAATCCTCCGTGCTCCTGTTCTCCGGCGATCCCGGAGTGGGCAAGACCTTTCTTGTTCGGCAGTTTCTTTCAAAGGTCGAACCGGGCCAGGCCGTGTACGGCTCGGGGAAATTCACGCCACACAATCAACAGGGCCCCTTCGGATCCATGTTCGGCGCCTTTCGCCAGGCGATACGCAATGCCGCACTTCTGCCGGAACCCCGGCGAAGCGAGTTCGTCAGGGCGCTGGAGGAATGCCGCAAGACCACCGGACCTGTTTTTGACCGGCTTTTCCCGGACGCCCCGGCCATGGATTCCGGGAGTCCTGTTTCCGGTCCATCCGACGACGGAGAGCAGGACCTGGGTCGGGACGTGCTGGGTTTCGTCCTGAAATCGTTGTCCTACGCCCTGGCGGGGACCGGGGGCGCACTTGTCCTCTTCATGGACGACCTGCAGTGGAGTGACGAGTCCACCCTTGAGCTGCTTCTGGACATGGCCGCCGACCCGTCCCTGCGCCACCTTCTTCTCATCGGCGCCTACCGGGGCGGGGAAATCACCAGAGACCATCCTGTGGAGCGTTTTGCCGGCGAACTGGCCCGCCGTGGTGCAAGGATCAGGGACGTGCCGCTGCCCCCATTGTGCTTCGAGGCCACCTTGAGGCTGGTGTCCCATGTCATGCGGGAAAGCGAATGGGGGGTTCTGTCCGTGGCGGAATGGGTGCACGGGAAGACAAAGGGAAATCCCCTGTACGTCTACCAGTTCCTGAAAGCCGCAGCCGAATCCGGGGACGTGGTGCGGGACCCGGAAACCGGAAGGATCGGAATCGGCCTGGAAAACGGCCTGCCGGACCAACCCGGCGGGGACGTCCACGACTTCATAGCGGACAGGATCAAGCGGATGGACACGGACACCCGGGACCTGCTGCTGGCCTGCGCGTGCGCGGGCCGCAGGTTTTCACGGGAACTGACCGGCCACCTCCTGGACCTTTCCGAACAGGACGTTACGAACATCATCCGCCCCGCCCTGCAAAGCGGCCTCGTGGAAGCGGACGACCCGGAACGCCCTCACCTCGCGGACGCCTTCTCCTTTGTCCATGACCGCGTTCAACAGTCCGCGTACGACCTCCAGGACGGGGCAAGGGCTCAAAAGATCCACCTTGAACTGGCCGGCTGGTTCGAGAAGCGGCTCGACCAGGATCCGGATTACCTGTTCCGGTGCGTGCACCAGTACAACCGGGCGCTGGATCTCGTGGAGGATCCGGCCAAAAGGCGTCGAATCGCCGAACTCAACCTCGAGGCGGCGCAAAGGGCAAGAACGTCGGCCGCGTTCGAGTCGGGTTTCGAGTTCCTGTGCAGGGCGATGGAATGCCTGCCCGATTCTCCGTGGACGGAAGCCTACGAACTGACCAGGGAGACGTACACGCTGGCCGCGGAGGCGGCTGCCAGGAGCGGCAGGTTCGGCCTGGCGGAGCAATGGGCGCGGACGGTTTTTGAAAACGCCGCGGCCATGGAGGACAAGGTCACGGTCTGCTCGATCCTCATCCGGTCCTACATCGCCAAGGCCATGTTTCAGGAGGCCATGGACTCCTGCCTTTCTGCCATGCAGGCACTGGGCTTCAACATCCCGCCCAGGCCCGGCAAGGCCACTGCTCTGTGGCATTACGGCCTGGCGCTGAGGGCGGTCTCAAAACTGGACGAACACATCGGCGACGACCTTCCCCTGCTGGAGGACCGCGCGAAGAAGTCCTACCTCAAACTGCTGCTGGACGTACTGCCGGCGACGTATTTTCTGCGGCCGGAACTGGGAATGGTCATTCTCTGCAAGGCCGTCACCATCTGCGCCAGAAACGGCTACACGGCCGAGACCTCGGCCGTGTTCGCATGTTTCGGCTTCCTGGTTTGCGCCTACTTCAACCGGCTGGACCTTGGATACAGGATGGCAAGGCTGGCCCTGGAACTGCTGGACCGGTTCGAGGATCGGAGACACGCTCCGCTCGTCACCTACATCAGCAACATCGGCCCCCTTGCCTGGAACGAGCCAATGGCGGAACGGCCGGAACGGCTTCGCGAGGCAGCCCTCGGCGGCATGCGTGCCGGCGATTTCCAGTACGCGGCCTACGCGGCTTTCGCCTCCAGTTACATGGGCTTCTACTCCGGTATTCCTTTGGACCGGCTCGTGGTGGAAGAGGAAAGGATGGAACGCAGGGTGGGCTTCATGAGCCAGAACCACATGCGCCTGTGCATGGCCGCCCTCCGGCAGAACCTGCTGAACCTCATACACGGGGTGGATGATCCCACGATTTTGGACGGGGAGGTGTACTCGGAAACGGATTCCTCCGACGAATACCTGACAGCCGGCGACCGCGTTTCCCTGGCCAACCTGTATCTGGTAAAGTTTGTGGGCGCTTTTTTCTTTCAGCGCTACCGCACCGCCCTGGACTGTTTCGACCGCGCCATGGAGAATTACGCCGCCATTGCGGGAACCCAGGCATATGTCTGGTGCGTGTTCTATCACTCGGTGTGCTGCCTGTCCCAAGTGGGCGGCAAACGATCTGCACGGGATTGCCTGCTCCTGCGAAAGGTAAGGGCGAACCAGAAGAAGATGCGCAAGTGGGCCGAGCACGCGCCCATGAACCACCAGTACAAGTACGACCTGGTGGAAGCGGAGCGGGCCAGGGTCGCGGGGCACCACGACCGGACGGAAGAACTTTACGACGCGGCCATACGGGGAGCCAGGGAGAACGGTTTCCGGCATGACGAGGCGGTGGCCCTGGAGTTTTCCGGCAATTACCAGCTGGTGCGTGGGAACCTCGAGGAGGCGCGGCGCAGGCTGTCCAGGGCCAGGTTCACCTACGCCATGTGGGGGGCTCACGCCAAGGTTCTGGACATGGACGAACGATACAAACCCGTGTTCAGCAAACCAGTGTGAAGACGGGCCGGTCCAGCCCGGTTATTCACACCGCCACCTGCCCAGCGCGGCATCCAGTTCCCCGCCCCACCCTTCCGATTCCACCACCTCGGCGAGATATTCGCGGATGAATTCCAGCGCGTGGACTACGGCCCGCCTTTCAGGCGGCACGAAAAACCGGAACCTGGGATCGTTCGGGCCGTCCAGCACGAGATTGATGAAGCGGCAGGCAAAGGGTTCGCCGTCCGCGTCCGGCACATTGTCCACGGCAAGGCGTATGATGGTCGGAAGGAAAAAGGCCATGGCCGAGGGCTTCATGTGGGCCAGAGGATTCCAGGCCACGGTGCCGAGGTCTTCCACAACCAGGGTGTCACGAGTCTTTCCCGACAGCGATGTTTCATGGTCGCGGCACTCCGGACAGTCGTCCCCGTGGGACATGCACATCGCGGGCCTGGGATGGCCCATGAACCCGGCGCGGGCCAGCCGGACCACCTTCAACCTGTCCGCTTCCCGGTGTTTCATGGAAGGCCTTTCCGGGCCAGGCGGGAACCGACGAATACGCCGCGGGGAAGGCGGTTTGTCCCCGCCCGCGGCGCCTCCGTCACCATTGCCTCCAGCCCTGGTCATTCCTGCACGTTGAGGTGTTTGTACTTGTCCAGGTAACGGAACGCGGGTTTCAGCGCGTCCCTGCGGAAGGGCTCGGCCAGCACCTCCTCACCGCCCTGGATGACAGCATTGATCACGCACGGCCTGCCCGACGCCACGGCGTCGCGCACCACGTCCTGCACGTCCGTGTGCTCGTCCACGAAGTAGCCCTTTGCGCCCATGTCCTCGGCCAGTTTCGCGTAATCCGGGTTCTCGCGCAGGTTCGTGCCCACGAACCGGTTGTCGTAGTAGTCGATCTGGTTCTTTTTCTCCGCGCCCCACTCGTAGTTGTTGGCCACGATGGCGATCACCGGGATGTTCTCCCGCACCGCCGTCATGACCTCGGCGATACCGCTGATGCCCCAGGCGCCGTCTCCCTGGAAGGCGAACACCGGAGTGTCCGGGCAACCGATCCTGGCGCCCATGGCCGCGCCGTAGGCGAATCCGCAGTTGCCCCAGGACAACGCGCTGATGTGTTGGCGAATGTCGTTGAACCTCAGGTAGGCGTTGGCCATGGAGCTGTTGTTACCGATGTCCGTGGCGACAATGGAGCCCTCGGGGATGGCCCGGGACAGTTCCCGCAACAGGCGGCGGGGGTGCATGGGCTTTTGCGTGGAGGTGGACCAGGATTCCAGTTCCTCCTCCCACTTGCGGCGCTCCTGTTCGACGCGGGCCAGGCGGTCCCTGTCCTCTTCAAGGCCGGGCTTTTTGTCCCGCAGCCGGGCCAGCAGCTCCCCGGTGAACTCCTTTACGTCCGCGCAGGAGGGCACGTCCACCCGCTTGCCGGCGCCCAGAACCCGGACGTTGGCATCCACCTGGATGATCCTGGCGTTTTCCGGCCAGTAGTCCATGCCGTACTGGGGCAGCGTGCCGAAGGGACCCAGGCGGCATCCCAGGGCCAGGACCACGTCGGCGTCCGCGATGGTGCGCATGGCGGCCTTGGAACCGCAGTAGCCGATGGGACCCAGGGCCAGCTTGTGGTTTGCGGGGAACGAGTCATTGTGAAGATAGGAGTTGACCACCGGGGCGGTCAGGTATTCGGCCAGGGCCTTGACCTCCTCCAGCGCCGCTCCCTGGGACACGCCACCGCCGGCGAGGATCACGGGGAATTTCGCGTCGGCCAGCAATTGAACGGCCTTTTCCAGGGAGTCCACGTCACCCCTGCCCCGGCTCACCACCGGCACGGCGTATATCTCGTCCTCCAGGTCCCCGTAGAAATAGTCCCTTGGGATGTTCAACTGGGTGGGCCCGTTTTCCGCCCTGGCCATGTAAAAGGCGCGGCGAGCGAATTCGGCCATGCGTTCATGCCGGTTCACCCGCACCTGGTACACGGTCTGCTCCCGGAACATGGGCATCTGGTCCAGTTCCTGGAACCCGCCCGTTCCGATCCCCATGGACCCGGCTTCGGGCGTGATGGCCACCACCGGCGAGTGCGCCCAGTAGGCCGCCACCATGGCGGATACGAAGTTCGCGGCGCCCGGACCGTTCTGGGCGATGCAGGCCTGGGGCCTGCCCGTGACACGGGCCAGGCCGTCCGCCGCGTGGCACGCGGCCTGCTCGTGCGCCACCGGGATGAACCGGATGCCGGCGTCCGGGAACAGATCCAGGGCGTCCATGAACGCGGAGCCCACTATGCCGAAAACGTTCTGCACTCCCTCGGCCACCATGGTTTCCACTAAAGCCTCGCTGGGCGTCATCTTCTGCTTTGCCATTGGAAATTCCTCCTTATATTGCATTTCATCCGCCAATTCATGAATGCCGACTGATCAGTCCCGCTCCAGCTCATGGGCCACGGAACGGGTCATCAGCCTCTCGTACAGACCGGGGTTCGCCCGGCTGATCAGGTGGGACAGTTTGCCGATCCTCGAAAACACGGCCAACCGCCTCTCCCGCCGGGCGGCGCGGTATATGTCGTCCGCCGTCTCTTCCGGCGTGGCCACCCTGCCCACCGTGGACTGGGGATGCCGGGCCGGCCTGCCGTCGAAGTCCAGCGCCGCCTTGTTGATGTTGGTGGCCGTGAATCCGGGGCAGACAATGGTTACGCCCACGCCGGTACCGGCAAGTTCCGCGCGCAGGGAGTCGAACAGACCGTGCAGGGCGTGCTTGCTCGCCGAATACCCGGTGCGGCCCAGAAGCGGCGTGATCCCGGCCACGGAGCTGACCACCACGATGAGCCCCTTTGCCTCCAGCAGGTGGGGCATGGCCGCCTTGGCGCAGTACAGGCTGCCGAAAAAATTCACGTCCATCACCTTCCGGTACACGGCGGTTTCCGTGTCCGCGAACGCGCTTCGGTGCGTTATCCCCGCGTTGTTCACCAGCACGTCCAGGGAACCGAAGTCCCGGCGCGCGTCGCCCACGCATTTCCGGCACGCCGCCTCGTCGCACACGTCCAACACGTAGCCCCGGGCCTCGATGCCCGCACTGGACAGATCCTCCACCAGCCCGTCCACGGCCTTCCGGCCCAGGTCGGTGGCCGCGATCCTGGCTCCGGCCCTTCCGAAACGATGGCACAAAGCCCGGCCCAGTCCGCCGGCCGCGCCGGTGACGAACACCACCTTGTTGGTAAAATCCCTCATACCCTTTCGCAAGCCTCCATATCCAGCTCCTCTTGGGGCAGCCGCCTGCGGGAAAAAAACGCGGAAACCAGCAGGCCGGCGATGATGTGCCAGACGCCCCACCACGCCACAATGATTGCCATGCCGCCCAGGCCTCCAAAGAAGTTGAATACCAGGACAAGACCAAGCGCCGAGTTCTGGATGCCCACCTCGATGGACACGGCCCGGGTGTCCCGCTCCGCGAGCCCCACCAGCCTGCCGCTGCCATAGCCCAGGCTCAGGGCAAGCGCGTTGTGGATCAGCACCACCAGAGCCACCAGCCCCACAACTTCCAGGAAACTTTGCCAGTTGGCGGCCAAGGCCCCGACGACGATGCCGATGAAGACGATCAGCGAGAAAATCTTGAACGGCTTGCGCACCTTGTCCGCCAGCCAGGGGAAGAACCGGGAAAGGGTCAGCCCGATGGCCATGGGAATGCCCAAAATGACGAATATGGTGGTGAACACGTCCATGGGCGACAGGCTCACCTGCCGCAGGATCGGCGCGGTGTCCGGGTTCAACCCTCCCCACAGGGACAGGTTGAACGGGGTCATGATGATGGCCGCGGCGCTCGATATCGCCGTCATGCTGATGGACACCGCGCAGTTGCCCTTGGCCAGGTAGGTGATGATGTTGGACAGATTCCCGCCCGGACACGCGGCCACCAGGATCATGCCCAGCGCCATGGATGGAATGAGCATGGAGCCGGGCAGGATCATGGTGAGGCCAAAGGTGAAGGCCGGCAGCAGGATGAACTGGGCGATGAGCCCGATTCCCGGAGCCTTGGGCGCCACCAGTATCCGCTTGAAGTCATCGAGCCTCAGGTCCAGGGAAACCCCCAGCATCATCAGGCCGATGGCCGCGTTGATGGCAAACAGACTGCTTTCATTGAAGTTGAGCTGTATCTGGTCGATCGCCGCCGCGTCCATGCCTCACCTCCCGTGATTGGGTTTGGGCCGATGTCATGCGCCCCCCCGGTAGCTTCCTCCGCCTGATCATGTCGAGTACGCACCCAGATTGGCCAGGGCCACGCTGCCCGGGCTCACCGTGGTCGGATCGGTCATCACGTTCACGCAGGCGGGCACGCCGGCTGCGAACGCCTTTTCCAACGCGGGCCGAATGTCCGCCGGGTTCTCCACGAAGAACCCGGCTCCGCCGATGGCTTCCACCATCCTGTGATAGTCCACTCGCCCTATGAAGGTGCCGTCCGGTATGGCGTGGCCCAGGCGCAGTTCCTGGCTGTGCCGGATCATGCCCCAGCCCAGGTCGTTGGAGACCACGCAGACGATGGGCATTTTCTTGCGGATGGCGGTTTCGAACTCCATGAAGTTGAACCCCACGGAACCGTCGCCGATGATGAGGCACACCCTGCTGTCCGGCTGGTGCAGCTTGGCCGCCAGGGCATAAGGCAGGCCCACGCCCAGGCATCCGTACAGCCCCGAATCCAGGTAGTGCCCGCCCCGGCGCACCGTGCGGGTCATGCCCATCCACACGGAGGTGTCCCCGCCGTCGGCCACCACGATATCGTCGTCCCGGTCCATGAAGGCGTCCACCTCACGCGCCAGCCGCAACGGATGCACGGGCATGTCCTCGCTGGTCCAGTTGGGCTCGGCCTCGGCGCGTCCGTCGCTCGTGGCCTTCTCGAGAGACTGCACCCAGGGGGCGAACCGTTCCTTCAGGGCGGCCGGATTGCCGCGCTGCTCCAGCAGTCGGTTCATCTCCGCCACCAGGGGCCTTATGTCCGAGACCACCGCCAGGTCCACCGAGCGGTTGCGGCCGATCTCCGACGGTTCGATGTCCACCTGGACGAATTTGGCATCCCCCGGGAAGATGTCGCCGAAGATGTAATAGAGGCTGATCCGGCTGCCCAGCATGATGACGAGGTCCGTGGACATGTTGGCAAACATGGCGCCTCCCGGGCGGATGGCCAGGGAGCCCTCGAAACACAACGGATGGGTATCCGGCACCACGCCCCTGCCCTGGGACGAGGTGAGCACCGGCACGCCCGCGGCTTCAACCAGACGGGTCAGCTCCTCGCCCGCGTCAGAGTACCATGCCCCGCTGCCGGCGATGACCAGCGGCCTCTCCGCCTTTTCCAGCAGGTCCAGAATCTCCGGGGCCTTGGTCAGGTCCGCCGGCCTGGAATCCAGTTTCGTGACCGTGCGCTTGATCTTGGCCGCCTCCGGCTTGCAATTCAACACGTCAACGGGCAGTTCCAGGTACACGGGGCCGGGCCTGCCGGACACGGCGGTGCGCATGGCCAGCTCCACGAACTCGTAGGCCCGTTCCGCCTTGTGGCAGACAAAGGCCTTTTTCACCATGGGCTCGATCACCGGCGCCTGCCGCATGTCCTGCAGGTCCAGCTTCTCGATGGACTCCACCCCCACGCAGCCGGAAATCAGCACCAGGGGAGAATTGGACAGCCGGGCATTGGCGATCGGGGTCAATGCGTTGGTGAAGCCCGGGCCCGCCGTGACCATGGCCACTCCGGGTTTTCTCGTGAGCCTGCCGTAGGCTTCGGCCATGAACACCGCCGCCTGCTCGTGCCGCGTGTCCATCAACCGCACGCCGGTGTTCTCCAGAAACTGGTAGATCGGGGTGATGTGCCCGCCGCTCAGGGTGAAGATGACGTCGACGCCGAGATCGACCAAGGCCTCGGCCGCCAGTTGCGCGCCCATTTTGCATTCCATTATGATGTACCTCCTTTGCGTTGTTGGTTGCGTGAACCGAAAGAGTTCGTGTCGTTTCCGTCGCGCCTGCGCGAAACTTCCGTCCCGCTTGCAGGGTGCTCCAGCCGTGAGGAGCAAGGCGTACCC
>JBKHBM010000141.1:0-10315 GCA_046542385.1 Desulfatibacillaceae bacterium
CGCCGCATCGACGGGAAACGCGCCGCAACGCCGCAGATCGCGTTTTTCAACAGGCGATAAAGGCGGATTCACCGGATGGCGGCAAAGCCGAGACAAGACCGACCACAGCAATGCAAGACAATTCGCGTCAAACCGAAAAATCGCGGTTCCAGCTCGTATGGGGAATTCTCCTCGCCCTGTTCGGCGCGGGGATGTTCGTTCGGATTCCACAAGTCACTCCGAAGATCGCCGAAATCGACTACTTTGCATCGGCCATGCCGATCGTGGTGTTCGCGCTGTACTTCGTCGGGTTCACCCTTCTCGGTGGCGGAATCCTGAAAATATACCGCTACCTCCGCATTGGCCCGGACACCGGTTCCGACCGGGAGTGAGACCCCGGACACCATACGGGCGGTGGCATACCGCCCTGACCCGCATCCAACTTTGGTGACAATCTCTAACGCCCCTTACCGGGGCACCCCTTAGGAAATCCCATGGCTGTCGTTGACATGACCCAAAGGCAACAGGGAGCCGCCAAGCCCGCCCAGGGCGACAAGAGCATGACCGACTACCGGAAGCGGTTGCAGGAGGTTGCCAACCGCATCCATGCCGCCGGGAGTCTCGACGAGATACTCATCGACCTGAAAAACGACATCACGGCCACCTTCGACATCGAGAGGGTTACCGTGTACGTGGTGGACGGCGTGCGCAGGGAGTTGGTTTCCAGGTTCAAGTCCGGCGACGAAATCGGAGAGATCCGCGTGCCCATCGCCACGACCAGCATCGCGGGCTACGCGGCGGCCAAACAGAAGGCGATCAACGTAAAGAACGTGTACGACGAGGCGGAACTGAAGGCCATCGATCCCAACCTGCGATTCGACATCCGCTGGGACAAGAAGACCAAGTTCCGCACCAAGCAGGTACTGGCCTGCCCCATCACGTTCCAGAACTTTCTGCTTGGAGCGATCCAGCTCATCAACCGCAAGGACGGCAAGCCGTTCTCCCCGGAGGACGAGGAGGCCGTACACGAGTTGTCCCACACCCTGGGCATCGCCCTGTACAACCAGCGCCGCATGGCCAAGGCGCGTCCCAGCAAGTTCGACTACCTGGTCAACAACAACATCATCGCCAACAAGGAGCTGGAACGGGCCATAGGAGAGGCCAGGTCCAACAAGGAGCCCATCGAGTCCATCCTGGTGAGGGATTACAAGGTGTCCAAAAAGGACGTCCTGACCTCGCTTTCCCGATTCTACAAGGTTCCTTTCGTCGAGTACTCCGACGCGATCCCCATTCCCGGCGACCTTCTCCAGGGCATCAAGGTGCCCTTCATGAAAAACAACCTGTGGGTGCCAATCCGCGAGGAGGACGGCAAGGTCGTCATCGCCATCGACAATCCGCAGGACATCCAGCGCATCGACATCGTCAAGGGCCTGTTCCCCGGGCGGGACCTCACCTTCGAGATCTGCCTGAGGGACGACATCCTCTCCTTCATCAAGCTGTTCACCACGGACGAGAAGGAGCTTGGCTCCATCGACTCGATCCTGGACCAGCTGGCTGTGGAGGAAGAGGAAATCGAGGAGGCCGAAAGCCGCGTCGGGGACGAGGACAGCGCGGTCGTCCAGCTCGTCAACAAAATCATCCTGGACGCATATGCCAGGAATGCCTCGGACATCCACATCGAGCCCTACCCCGGCAAGATGAACACCAAGGTGCGCATCCGGGTGGACGGCACCTGTACCGTGTACCAGACCATTCCCTACCAGTACAGAAACGCGCTTGTCTCCCGTATCAAGATCATGTCGGACCTGGACATCGCCGAACGGCGCAAGCCCCAGGACGGGAAGATCAAGTTCAAGAAGTACGGGGGCAAGGACATCGAGCTTCGTGTCGCCACCATCCCGACGTCGGGTGGCATGGAAGACGTGGTCATGCGTATTCTGGCCGCGGGAGAGCCCATCAAGCTGGACAGCCTGGGATTGACCGAGTGGAACTACAAGAACTTCGTGAGCTGCGTCATCCAGCCCTACGGCCTCATCTTCGTCTGCGGACCCACGGGTTCGGGTAAAACCACAAGCCTCCACTCCGCCCTGGGCTACATCAACAAGGTCGACACCAAGATCTGGACCGCCGAGGACCCGGTCGAAATCACCCAGGCCGGCCTCAGGCAGGTGCAGACCAACGCCAAGATCGGCTTCGACTTTGCCGCGGCCATGCGCGCCTTTCTCCGTGCCGACCCGGACGTCATCATGGTGGGCGAGATGCGTGACAAGGAAACCACCCACATCGGCATCGAGGCGTCCCTCACGGGCCACCTCGTGTTCTCAACGCTCCATACCAACAGTGCGCCCGAGTCCATCACCCGCCTCCTGGACATGGGCATGGATCCGTTCAACTTCGCGGACGCCATCCTGTGCATCCTGGCCCAGCGCCTTGGACGAACACTGTGCAAGGCCTGCAAGGAACCCTACCATCCCACGCGGGAACAGTTCGATGACCTGGTGAGGGAGTACGGCGACGGAGACATGGATCTGTGGCACGCCAAGAACATGCCGCCATACAGCGACGAAATCATGCTGTACAAGGCGGTTGGCTGCGACAAGTGCAACAAGACGGGGTATCGGGGTCGTATGGGCCTCCACGAACTCCTCATGGGCACCGATGACATGAAAAAGCTCATCCAGACCAAGGCCAAGATGGAGGACGTGCGCAAGCAGGCCCTCTACGACGGCATGAGGACACTGAAACAGGACGGCCTCCTCAAGATCACCTGGGGCAACCTCGACCTGATCAACGTACGCAAGGTCTGCATCAAGTAAGCAACGGCGGCGCCGAAGATATGAAAGCCGCCGGGGGCCCATTGTTCGCCTCCGGCGGCTTTTTGTTTTTCAGCCTGTTGAAAAACGGAATCTGCGGCGTTGCGGCGCGTTTCTCGTCGATGCGACGTACCGTAAGTACGCCAACCTCCCCGAAATTCCCGCGCCTTGCATCACCTCGCGGGTGGAACGGATACCAGGAGCCTGTGCATTGGGTGGCCCGGATAACCTGTTGTCCGGGTGCGTTTTCCTTTTTCACGACAAACACGGCGCCCCTCCGCTCTTTCGATTGCGGGCGGCTACTTCGCGTCCTCCATGGCCTTTGTGAACTTCTCCAGTTGTCGGCGGTATGTATCCCGGCCTTCCGTGGTCATGGAAAGCGCCCGCTTTTCCACCTCCACGGCCTTTTCGTATTGCCCGTTCAAATACAGGCTTTCCGCATAGGTATCCAGGATGTGCGGCTGCGGGGACAACCGGACTGCCTTTTCGGCCAGCCGCAAGGCCTTTTCCGCGTCGATCAGGCTCTGGTCGGCCGCGGTTGCATGAATCCAGGCCACGGTGTTCAGGGCTTCCGGGTCGTTCGGAGTCCTTTCGAGTATCTCCCGATACACGGCCAGGGCCTTTTGCTCCCGGCCCGTCCCGTAAAAAAGCTCCCCCAGCATACGGAGCCGCTCGGTGCCCATTCCGTCCAGCCGCTCCGGCGTGAGATCCTCCACGCCACCGTCCAGGACCCCTTCCACGATGTACGAGGAAACCCTTGCCCGTACGGGCTCGCTATACACCCACCAGGCCACCCCACCGACCAGAAGGGCTCCGGCCAGAAACAGCGCAACGGAGGTTTTCACCTTCCTTTCATGCCGGCGGACCCTGCTTCTGTCCACCTCGCACAACATAAGGTTGTTGACCCTTTCCGTAATGCTGAAATGGTGCCAGTTGGGTTCCTCCGGCGGACGCCCTGTCTGTTTGACGATCTTTTCGAACACGCTGACCATGGGACGCGCCGTGTCCATCAACTCGAATGCATACAGGTCTGCCTGGCGTTCGAAATTGCGGATGAAATAACCGAACACCAGACGAAAGTAGACCAGAAAAACAAGGATGGAGGTAGCGGCGAGAACGGCGGAAGCGGTGGTCGGTCCTATCGGCCCCGGTTCAATGAAGGGAAGTGCGCCCCACTCCGCCCCCGCCAACGCCCACCCCGTGACCTGGAGATTGATCAGGACCAGGGGAGAGAAGCACACGAAAAAAAGCACATAGAAATACATGTGCTTCTTCTTCACATGGCCAATTTCGTGGGCCACGACGGAATCGATTTCACGGGGCGTGAGATGCCGCAACAGTCCGTCGGTAACCAGTATGTACCGGAATCGTCCCACCACGCCCATGACTCCCGCGGTGATCATGTGGCCGCCGAATATTGGCCAGCGCATAAACCCGGCAGTCTCGAGGCCGGTGCGCCGGCAAAGGTCCTCCATGCGGCGACGGATCGGGGATTCCCCCAGGGGAGTGCATCCCCAAAAACGTACGATGGCGACGGGACCGAAAACCAGAAGGAGGCTCACGCCCAGGGCTATCAACAAAAGGTTGCCCCACATGGTTTCCAGCAGGACCGAGGCTGGTCCAAGGGGAACCAGCACCAGCAGATCAACCACGATGGAGATGCACAGCCAGGGAAAGAGGACCGGAAGGCTCAGGCGGGCATTTGCCCGGAGATAATCTGCACGCGTGAGGTCGGAACCCTGTAACAGCACGTACACGGGATAGGCCACGAACCAGAGCAGGAACAGATGGGCGAAGAAAACGGCGATGAAAAACAGCGCACCCAGGGTCGGCAGGCTTTTCACAACCGGGAGCCACGCCACGTGGGACTTGAGGTCCAGGACGTATATGTAGATCGCGTAAAAGGCGATGGCCAGGACCGTCTGCTGGGACATCACGGCGTCGAAGTCCGTGAACCGGTTCGCCCGTCTGCCGGAGAACAACCGCCTGGCCAGCAGCTGAAAACGCGTCCTGGACACGGCCGTGAACACGGCCACCAGGAGTCCCGCGTTCAACACGGCCCACTCCAGCGGCACCGAAGGTTCCCGGTTCGGCTCGTAGGTCGAGTAGACCAGAAGCACTATGACGAAATAGATTACGCTGCCGTACATGGAGCCTTCCGGCGATCGTCGGTCATGAGATCTCCCTCATGTAGCGTTCCTTCTCGCTGTAGATGCAGCCGCAATACTGCTGCCTGTACATCCCGAGTCGCCTGGACTCCTCGATACCCTGTTTCCAGCCTTCGCGGTAATCCTCGTACAAAAACGGCACTCCCAGGGATTTGCCGACGGCGTCCCCCATCTCCCGGATCATGTCGTGTTTCTGGAAACGGCTGTAAAGCAGCGTGGTGGTGTAGGCGTCGAACTTTCCCTTCCTGGCCACGCTGGCCGCGGCGTAAAGGCGGTCATGGTGGCACTGGACGCATCTGTCCGCTTCGCGGAAAGCGGCCGCGCGAAGCCAGGCCTCCATGTCATAGCCTTTTTCGTACACCACGGTGAGGCCGAGGTCCCGGGCGTATCGGACCACGGTTTCCTCCCTGCGTCTGCACTCCTGCCAGGGATGTATGTTGCGGCGATGGAAGTACCCCATGGCCTGGTGCCCGTCTTCGGCCAGGCGGGACAGGGGGTGGATGGAACACGGCGCGCAGCATATGTGCAGAAGCACCTTCACGGCCGCTCTCCGAAAATGGACGTCCCTACCCTGACCAGGGTTGCTCCCTCGGCAATGGCCACCTCGAAATCCCCGGACATGCCCATTGAAAGCTCGTCCATGGATATGCCGGCGATACCCTGTCTCCGGACGTCTTCGGCGCACTCCCTCAACCGGGCGAAAAACGGACTCACCCGTTCTGGTTGATCGAAAAACGGCGGCATGCACATGAGGCCCTTCAGGGAGAGACCGGGCAGCCCGGACACGTCTCCGGCCAGCTCGGCGACCCTGTCCGGCTCGATCCCCGCCTTCTGGGTCTCGCCGCCGACGTTTACCTGCAGCAGCACGTCCTGGACGACACCGGCCCTGGCGGCCTGTTTGTCCAGTTCCCGGGCCAGCTTGTACGAATCCACGGTATGCACCAGCTCGAACAGGCCCGGCACGTATCTGGCCTTGTTGCGCTGCAAATGCCCGATCAGGTGCCAGCGCACGGGAGCGTCCGGCATGGCCGCGATCTTGCCCCTGGCCTCCTGCACATAGTTCTCCCCGAGGTCACGGGCGCCGGCTTCCACCGCGGCCCTTGCCACGTCCACGGGAAAGCGCTTGCTGACGCAGATGAGCCGCACCGATTCGGGCGGCCGGCCCGCCCTTTGCGCGGCGTTGTCCATCCGCTCGCGTATCCGGGCCATGTTGTCTCGGATCTTTTCAACCAGCCTGTCTGTCTTCATGAGTCCTTACAAGGGCCCCCTGGTTTCGCAACAGTTCGACCACCTCGCATACGGGCAGGCCGACCACATTGGAATAGGAGCCGCTCAGCTCCTTGACCAGAAAGGCCCCCCTGCCCTGTATGCCGTATCCTCCGGCCTTGTCCCGGGGTTCGCCCGTGGCCAGATACCAACGTATGTCCCCGTCTGTCAGTTCCCTGAAGCGTACCCGGGTCCTGCACGCCTCCACAACCGGAGGCCCTCCCCCCGGCGGGCACAGACAATAGCCCGTGACCACCTCGTGCCAGCGACCGGACAGACGAACCAGCATCCCCCGCGCGGCGTCCTCGTCCACCGGTTTTCCCAGTATTTCTTCGTCCAGGACCACGATGGTGTCCGCTCCCAGCACCCATCTGTTCCGATGGCGACCGGCAACGTCTTCGGCCTTCAAACGGGCCAGCGTCGAAGCATGCTCCACCGGAGTGGCGAATGAAGAGGACTCTTCATCCACGCCGCTGGGCGATACCTCATGGGCAATCCCGGCCTGTGTGAGAAGATAACGCCTTCTGGGAGAACCGGAAGCCAGAATCAGGGGCCTGCCTCGATTTTCTCGCTGGAACATCCGACCTGTCTACCAGATGCCCGGCTGCTTGGCAAGGGTTGCCCGGCCCGCTTAACAGCCCGTTGAAAAACCAGGGATTTACAGCCTGTTCAAAAACGATGAGATGCAAGGCGCACGAATTTCGAGGAATAAGGCGTACTTATGGTACGCCGCACTGACGAGAAATGAAGCGCAACGCCGCAGATCGCGTTTTTCAACAGGCTGTTAAAGCTCCGGGATACATGAATCCGTGAGCGGTCTCAGGTGGTGTGGATGCAAGGAAGAGCCCTGCCGGCTGTACTGAAGTACGCCGGCCGGCCTCTGACGCCGCAGACGCGCCGCATGAGGCCGCCCCGGAGGGCGAAAAAACCTTTCACCCGACGGGTGAAACGAAGAATTGTTCAAGAGCACGCAAAAAGGCCCGATTTATGGGGTTCCTGAAAGTTGTTTTCAATATTTTCGTCACGGATTCAGGGGATATTTATTACTTTGCATTAACCGGTCACCGTGGTACAATCTCCTTCAATCTTGAATCATACCCGTACAGCGCAAACTCCATCACCCAGGAGAACAGATCATGTCCGTAGTGTGCATCTCCAGGCAGTTCGGGGCCGGGGGTCGAACCCTGGCCGGCAGAGTAGCGGAAAAGCTGGGCTACGAGTTCGCGGACACCGCCCTCACGCACAAGGTGGCTGAAAGTCTGAACGTTTCGGACGAATGGGTCAAGGTCACCGAACGCGAGGGGCATGGCCGCAAGGGCCTGGTCTCCAGCCTGATTTCCAGCTCCTTTGTCGAACGGATCGCGGGCCGTAACGAAACGGGCTCCCATGAAGAAGAGGTCTACCAGGCCTTCTGCAGACACATCCCGGAAATGGCGGCCCAGGACCGCAAGGTGTTCATCGGGCGCGGCAGCCAGTTCGTGTGCGGAGACTGCGTCGACGCCGTCCGTGTTTTGCTTGTGGCTCCCATTGAATGGCGGGAGAACTTTCTCGTGGAAAACCACAACCTGACTCGCGAGGAGTCCCGGCAGACGGTTCGTGAATGGGACCGAAATCGGGCTTCCTTCCTTGGGAAGTTTACGGACCGGGATCCGGACGATCCCAGCCTGTACGACGTGACCATCAACACCAGCCTGATTCGCCTGGAATGGGCCGAAGCGCTCATCTGCGACCTGGCCCGAAAACGGGAAGCAAAACCCTGACTGCCGACGGGCGGCTTCGCGGAACACGGGCCCCATAATCTTTTCCAGTCTCGGATCACCATGGGAACAAACCAAGGAGGACTTGCATGGCAGTGGTGACCATCTCCAGACAATTCGGCGCCGGAGGGCACACCCTCGGCACCACCCTGGCTGAAAAGCTCGGCTACCAGCTGGTTGACCGCGAAATTCTCAAGCAGATTGCCGAGGAGGCCAAGGTCTCCATCAAGTGGGTGGAGGCCGTTGAAAAGGAAGCGGGCGGGCTCCTGATGCGCCTTGTGAACTCCATGGTCAGCGCAAGCTTCATAGACCGCCTCATCGGAGAGGAACGGGCCGACTTCGATGAAAAGAAGTACCTCAGCTTCGTACGGCGCATCATCACCGACATCGGCGACGAAGGAAACGCCGTAATAGTGGGCCGAGGCGCCCAGTTCATCCTGCCCGACCGGGAAGACGTCATAAAGATCCTTTTGGTCGCGGAGCTCAAGGACAGGATCAAATTCATGTCCCGGCATTACGACCTGAACCGGAACCGCGCGGAGGACCTGGTTCGCAGAGAGGACAAACGGCGTTCCACGATCCTGGGAATCTTCCATTCCGGAAACCCGGACAAACCCCATCTGTACACCTTGGTGTTCAATACATCCTCGATCAGCATGGAGGAAGCCGAGGACACCATCGTCAACCTGGTGGGCCGCATAAACGAAGTCCGGCAGGCCTCGTGATCCGGGTGGGCATCCTGCCGGATGCCCCTTCCCCTCATGATCGCCCTGCTCGAAATCATTTTGTGCCGGAGAACCGCGCCATTTTTCCTACGGATTCCGGGTTTCGGCGCTGATTTCCGAGCGGATTCAATAAATCGAACACTCGCTCTATTCTTTGGCCCGGCACCATGCCATGGCGGCCTGCGAAAAGTGGCCGGGCGATTCCCCGAGGGAAAGCCCCTGACGCACGAGTCCTCGAAATTCCCGAACAAAGGAGTGAAAACATGATCGCGGTGGTAGCAAAAGTACCCCTCAGGGAAGGACAGACAGAGGCCATGCAACCAGACGTCCAGGCCCTGCTGGAAGGCGTGGCAAAGGAACCCGGCACCATCCACTACTCCGTCAACATCGACGGCAGCGAACCCGACACCCTGGTCTTCATCGAGCGCTACAAGGACATGGACGCGCTGACCGAACACTCCCGGACCCCTCATTTCAAGGAGTTCATGGGCAAGGTCATGGGCGCCGTGGCCGGCGAACCCGAGATCAAGGTGTACCAGGAGGTGGATAACATAGACACCCGGAGGTAGTCCCCGTTTTCAGGGAAACTGTTCCGTCCGGTAAACAAAAGGGGGGAACAAGGCTCGATCGGCCCTGCTCCCCCTTTGGTATTTCCCCGGCGCCCTGCTGGTCTACTGGCTCAATTGCTGCTTCGCCGCGCGAACGGCTTCCAGCTTCTTGGTGACGAGGGCTTGCTCCTCAGGTGTGTCCGCCAACCCCCGGGCCTTTACCAGAAGCTCCTCGGCCTTGTCCAACTGATCCTGGGGACCGGCCAGGACTTCCCGGGCCTGTTTCAGGGTCCGTTCATAGTCCACCTGCTCGATGCGGTCCCAGATGATCTGGCGATCCTCCGAAGTCGTTGCGTAGGCAAGGGCGTTGCCAAGGAACGCGCGTCCCTGATCAAAAGCGGGCTCACCCTCCTCCGGATTCAACGCCTCCTCGGCCTGCCTCAGCCAGTAACCGCGGGCTACGGTATAGGCCGTGGACATGTCCACCTCCTGTTTCGCGGGACCGGCCAGATCCAGCCCCTCGAAGGTGGCGACCACCTTCGTGCCGGTAGGTGCGAACTTGCCCTGGCGTAGTTCCCAGCCGCCGCGGGTCTTGGTGAAGAACCATTCGTTGGAGTGGTTGTAGCTGGTCACAAGAAGCGCGAACAAAAGAAGCGCGCCGAACATCACGCCGAAGACGAATGCAGGGGAAGGCCTTTTGAGCTTCTCCTCGGCCAGTTCCCGGGCACTGGTTCCCACCTGGGTTGCGATGCCTTCCACGTTGTAGGCAAGGGACTGGACCTTGCCCATGGGACCGCCCAGGTCCTTTTCCTGTTGCCTCGCCTCGCGACTGGCATCAAGCTCGGCCTTCCTCCTGGCTTCCTCTTCAGCCTTCTTTTTGGCCTCTTCCTCGGCCTTCCTCCTGGCTTCCTCTTCAGCCTTCTTTTTGGCCTCTTCCTCAGCCTTCTTCCTGGCTTCCTCTTCAGCCTTCTTTTTGGCCTCTTCCTCGGCCTTCTTCCTGGCTTCCTCTTCGGCCTTCTTTTTGGCCTCTTCCTCGGCCTTCTTCCTGGCTTCCTCTTC
>JBKHBM010000142.1:0-10308 GCA_046542385.1 Desulfatibacillaceae bacterium
CATCTCATCGTTTTTGAACAGGCTGTAAATCCCTGGTTTTTCAACGGGCTGGTAAACGTCCGCCGGAGGCATGGAGTGGTCCACCAGCATCCTGTTCACCTCGGGGACGGGAAGTCCGAAAGTGCGGTGCATGTGCTCGGCGAACTGGGCGGTGTGTTCGGTGGCCATCTCGTTCAGTTCCTCCACTCCTTCGGGCACCGGGTCCGCGGGTCCCGGGGGTTCCGAGCCAGCCGCCATGGAGGACGCGCCTGTCAGGAACAGTACCGTTATCGCGTACAGGATTCATTTCCTTTTCATGGTGCTTGGCTCTCTATTCGGCAGGGGGGTTGAGGGGATATTCGCTTCCTGATTCGGCGGCGTTTCCTGCAAGGTAAGCACGATTGCGGAAAAATCCAGGAACAGCCGGGGCGGCGTCACTCCAGGGACCGGTCCCGGTTCATCATGGCGGCGGTATATCCGGCGCCGAAGCCGTTGTCGATGTTCACCACGGCGACGTTGGAGGCGCAGCTGTTGAGCATGGCCAGCAGGGCGGTGACACCTCCGAAGCTGGCCCCGTAACCCACGCTGGTGGGCACCGCGATGACGGGGCGAGGGTAGAGCCCGGCAACAACGCTGGGCAGGGCGCCTTCCATTCCGGCGGCCACGATGAAGACCTCGGCCTTTTCCAGCAGTTCGCCATGGGCCAGAAGCCTGTGCAGGCCGGAAACGCCCACGTCGTGCAACTCCTCGCACCGATTGCCCATGAGTCTGGCCGTGAGAAAGGCCTCCCTGGCAACGGGGAGGTCGGAAGTGCCGGCGGACAGCACCACCACCGTACCGCGGCCCCGGTCCGGAACGGGCTCCGTGGCCAGGATGATCATCCGGGCCACGGGGTCGTACTGGGCCTCCGGGAAGCCGGCCAGAACGCGGGCCGCCTTGGCCTCGTCCACCCTGGTGGCAAGGATCACGTCCTTTTGCTCGGCCATGCGGGACATGATGCCGGAAATCTGCTCCGCGGTCTTTCCCTCTCCATAGATGACCTCGGGAAATCCCTTACGGATGGCCCGGTGGTGGTCCACGGTGGCATAACCAAGGCACTCGTAATCCAGGTGGGCCAGCTTGCGCGCCGCGTCATCCACCCGCGTGGTCCCGGCCGCCACATCTTCCAGTATCCGCTTCAAACGTTCGCTGTCCATGCATTCACTCCATGCATTCACTCTCGAAATTTACCGCCACCGATGTTATAAAGCGCTCGCGCCGGCACACAGCGCCGGGCCGCGAATCCACCAGGGAGGCACACGTTCATGCGCGTAGTCGTACTCATTCCATCCCGCTACGGTTCCACCCGGTTTCCGGGAAAACCTCTTGCGCCCATCCTGGGCAAGCCCATGATCCAATGGGTCGTGGAGCGCGCCCGGGCCGCCCGAAGCGTGTCCGAAGTGGCCGTCGCCACGGACGATCCCAGGATCGAGGAGGCGGTCGCATCCTTTGGCTGCCGGGTGGTGATGACGTCCACGACCCTGCGTTCCGGCACGGACCGGGTTCACGAGGCAGCGCGAAAGATGGGGCTGGCGGCCGGGGACATCGTGGTGAACGTCCAGGGCGACCAGCCCGTGTTCGCCCCGGAGTGCATCGACCAGGCCGTGGCCCCGCTGAAGGAGGATCCTGCCATTGGCATGTCCACCATGGCCCTTGCCATCACCAGGGAAAAGGAAATCACCGATCCCAAGGACGTCAAGGTCGTGTTCGACCAAAACGGCTTCGCCCTGTACTTTTCCCGCTCCCCGGTCCCCCATGGCCGCGACGAGGACAGTGTCTTCGATACTTACAAGCACCTGGGCATCTACGCATATACCATGGATTTCCTGGAAAAGTTCGCGGCACTGCCGACCGGCCACCTGGAGGACGTGGAAAAGCTGGAGCAGTTGCGCGCCCTGGAATACGGCCTTCGCTGCAGGGTCGTGGTCACGGAACAGGACTCTCCGGAGGTGGACCTTCCCGAGGACGTTCCCTGGATCGAGGGGTTGATCCGGGAGGGGGAGTAGGACTTTGTTGACGGCCCGGGTCTGGTCGTGAGGAGGCTTGCGTCCCCAGGGGTGGGGGCGCAGGGGCAAACGGCGCGAGGATCCGTCCCGGCCTGCCTGCCGATATTCCGGTAATCCTACCTACCGGATGTCCTCTTCCATGATGCCCTTGAGCGTGCTGCCTCCGGACCCGGTTTTGGTCTCCTGTTTGAGCCCGGTCTTTTCCGAAGGGGCGGAGCCTTCAGAACCCGTCGCCGGCTCCGTTTCGGAACCGTCCGCCTCGGGCGCAGGGGGCGAGGGGGTGGCCGGGGCCCGCCGGGCGCCCACCTTCTTCTCCAGGTCCTTTATTCCGGTCTCCAGGGCCCGTATCTGGCTTTCAGCGGACATGATCATGGATTCCGCCGAATCCAGGCGTTTGCCGATGGTTTCCTCCATCCTGGCGAGTCGCTCCTCGATCACCCCCATCTGGCTGATGAGCATGGAGCGGACTTCGGCGGCGTCGGTCTTGTTCTCGTCCATCTCGTCCACCTTTTGCGCAAGGCCCGCCACCAAGGTCTTCTGTTCGTCCAGTCGCGAGGTGAACCCGGAGGCCACGCTGCCCACGGCGTCCACCCGCTGTCGGAGGCTGTCCGTTTCCTCGGCCAGCTTTTCGGACAACGCGGAGATCCCGTTGTCCAGTTCCCCGGCCAGGGCGTCCTGCTGCTTCTCCACGCCCTGGAGCCGCCCGCGCAGGTCCGCGGTTTCCGCCTGGACGGCCTTGCCCACGGCCTTGTTGACGTAGTCCGGCCCCACCTTCCTTTCCGCCAGCGCGTCCTGGGCCTTTTTGAGGTCCACGAGTTCCTGCCGGGTCTGGACCACGGCCTCGTGAAGGTTTTCGATGTCACGGTCCAGAAGGTCCTTTGTGCTCTCCAGTTTGACCATGAGGGTTTCGGACACATGCCCCACGTCGCGGGACAGATCCTGTACCTTGGTCTGGCCCAACTCCTGGATCTGCTCCATCCGCTTGGAAAAATCCACGTAAAAGAAGCCGGCCGCGGCCACGATCAATACCAGAATCACCAGGCTGGCGACGTTTTGCGCGGTGATGCGGTGCTGGATGCGTTCAAACTTTTCCAGTTCGAACTCCTCCTCCACGTCTTCCCCCGCCTCGGCGCCCATGGTGAATTTGGGGTCGACCGGGACTCCTTTTTCGCTATTGTCCTGCGCCATTGTCCTGTTACTCCCACTCGATGGTGCTGGGCGGCTTGGAGCTGATGTCGTACACCACGCGGTTCACTCCGCGTATCTCGTTGATGACGCGGTTGGAGATGCGGGCGAGAAGCGAATGGGGAAGCCTTGCCCAGTCCGCCGTCATGGCGTCCCTGCTGGTGACCGCGCGAATGGCGATGACGTTTTCGTACGTGCGCTGGTCGCCCATGATGCCGACGCTGCGTATGGGAAGCAGCACGGGAAAGGACTGCCAGACTTTCTTGTAGTAGCCGGCGGCGCGGATTTCCTCGGTGATCACCGCGTCCACCTTGCGCAGTACCTCAAGGCGTTGCTCATCCACGGCGCCGATGACGCGGATGGCAAGGCCGGGGCCCGGAAAGGGCTGGCGCCAGACCATGTCGTCGGGCAGGCCCAACTCCCTGCCCACCTTGCGCACCTCGTCCTTGAACAGGTACTTGAGCGGCTCCACCAGGGAAAGCTCCATCTTTTCGGGAAGCCCGCCCACGTTGTGGTGGCTCTTGATCACGGCTGTGGGGCCTCCCCACGCGGACACCGACTCGATGATGTCCGGGTACAGGGTGCCCTGGGCGATGTACTTGACGCCCTCGATCTTTTTGGCCTCGGCCTCGAATACCTCCATAAAGACGCGGCCTATGATCTTGCGTTTCCGCTCCGGATCCTCGACCCCGGCAAGCTCGGACAAAAACTCCCTGCGCGCGTCCACGAAGCGAACGGGTACGT
Source organism: Desulfatibacillaceae bacterium (assembly GCA_046542385.1). Taxonomy (GTDB): domain Bacteria; phylum Desulfobacterota; class Desulfobacteria; order Desulfobacterales; family Desulfatibacillaceae; genus JBKHBM01. Next base: position 3,954 of record JBKHBM010000142.1, read on the forward strand.
GGAGGTGGTCGGCGAACACCTTGCGCAAACGCTCCGCCTCGCCCAGCCGCAACAAGCCGTTGTCCACGAAGATGGGGGTGAGGTTGTCGCCGACGGCCCGGTGCAGGAGCACGGCCGCCACCGAGGAATCGACACCGCCCGAGAGGCCCAGAATTACCTTGTCATCGCCCACCGCCTCCCGGACGGCGGCCACGGACTCCTTCACGAAGGACTTCATGGTCCAGTTCTGCTTGCACCCGCACACCTTTGTAAGGAAGTTTTTGAGCATGAGCTTGCCCTTGGGGGTGTGGGTGACCTCGGGATGGAACTGGAGCCCGTAAAAGCCGCGCTCCGGCGCGGCGACCGCGGCAAAGGGCGTGTTGTCCGTCCGGGCCGTGGCCGTAAAGCCCTCGGGCAGACTCTTGATGGAGTCGCCGTGGCTCATCCATACGGTGGCCCTTTCCGGTACTCCGTCCAGCACGTCCCTCGGGTTGTCCACGGTCAGTTCGGCCAGGCCGTACTCCCGCTTGTCCGCCGGCGCCACTTCCCCGCCCAGGGAATGGATCATGTACTGCATGCCGTAACAGATGCCCAGGACCGGAATGCCCAGATCGAAGACGCCGGGGTCCACCCCGGGGCTGTTTTCCTCGTAAATGCTTGCCGGACCTCCGGACAGGATGATGCCCCGGGGCGCCATGTCCCGTATGGCGGACACGGGCAGCGTGGGCGGTTCAATCTGGCAGTAGACCCGGTGTTCGCGGACCCGGCGTGCGATGAGCTGGTTGTACTGGGAGCCGAAATCGATGACGAGAATCATGGCGTGCGCGTGGCCGGGGCAAAGGCCCCGGCGGCGTGTCTCCTTTGTATGTGGTTGATAATTTTTGCAAATTAAGTTACTGTTTTGCCGGTCATAATGATTATGGTATAGCCGACGAAAAAGTCAACCCGAAACTGGGAAGGCCCGGCCGCGAGCCGGGTTTGTTTGTCGTGGAAAAACCGTTCGTGCAGATTTACGAGATTCAGCGGCCCGACGAGGCGCTGGAGATGGTCCGGCTGGGCGTGGACCACGTGGGCAGCGTGCTGGTGTCGGCCCGGAAATGGCGCGACACGGCCGTAGCGGAAACCGTCTCCGCGGTCCGGGAGGCGGGCGGGGTGTCCAGCCTCATTCCCCTGTTCTCCGGCGTGGACGAGGTCCTGGCCGTTGCCGGGCATTACAGGCCGGACATTGTGCACTTGTGCGACACCCTGTGCGACGAGACCGGCCGGACCGTGGATCTTGCCCCGCACCTGGCCCTGCAGGAGGCATTGAGAGGGCGGTTCCCCGGCCTGAGGATCATGCGCACCATACCCATTGCGCCCCCGGGCAGGGGGCGCGAGGTGGAAAGCCTGGCCATCGCCCGGGAGTTCGGGCCCCTGTCCGACCTCTTCCTTACGGACACATGGCTGGGCCGGGGCGATCCCGTGGCCGGGTACGTGGGAATCACCGGCAGAACCTGCGACTGGAACGTGGCCGCCCGACTGGTGGCCGCGGATATTCGCCCCGTGGTCCTCGCCGGGGGACTCGGCCCGGACAACGTGTACGACGGCGTGCTCCGGGTCCGGCCGGCGGGGGTGGATTCCTGCACCCGGACCAATGTCGCGGGGGCGGACGGGAAGCCGGTGCGGTTTTCCAAGGACGCGGAGAAGGTCGCGGCATTCGTCATGGAGGCGGCCCGGGCCGCGAAGGCGGTTTCCTAGCTTTCAAAAGCCGGTTCAGGCCGCCTTTCCGGGAAGTGCGATTCGGTACAATCCGGGCAAAATGCCGGCCGGTCGGGTCAGTTTCAACCCCGGGGACGCATTTTGTAAAGGTTTCAGGGACAAGGGGGGCCGTGGCGGTAAGCGGGATCTGAGGCGACGTTTTCAGGCAGCAGGACGAAAAAGATGTCGCGTTTTACAATATGGTCACGGAAGTCTTGACAATTGTTCAGGATACTGTTAGCCTCCCCCTCAATAATCGGAAATGCGTCCCACTTCCCGCCAACAACTTTTTTTGCTTGTGCCAAGATGAATTGTATCGATGCCATAGAGGGAGTTCTGAAATCCATACTGGAGGGATTCCAGCGGCGGTTCGCCGACGGTGAACTGGACGACTCCGAGTATGCAAGAAACGTCAAGACCCTCATCGAAAGCGCCGCACCCTTTGTCGGTGAGAACAAGGAAATCGGCACCTCCCCCGACCTTCTCAGAAAGGTCCTTTACGAAAGCTCCCGCGACTGGTGGGTGAACTATGTGAAGAGTTTGCAGGAAAAGGACGCCGAGGAGGACGGGGAAACCATCCCGGAAGGCGACGAAGGGTACATGGAACATTATTTCGACTATCTGTACCACCGCGGAGTGTACCCCGACTAGGGGTCCGTTGAAAAACCCGGACTTTACAGCCTGGCCAAAAACGATGAGCCGCAAGGCGCGCGAGTTCCGAAAAGGTCGGCGTACCCTGCATACGCCGCAACGCCGCGGATCGCGTTTTTCAACAGGCTGACAGGGGACTCGCCAATGGGCCGCCGGCCCGGCACGATGCGGCTGGTCGAGGACGGAGGATTTGTGTGGAAAAGCTCGACGAACTCGAGTTGCGGGCGGAAATAGACGGAATCATGGAAGATGTGGACCGTGTGGTGCAACGCCTCAGGGAACACGGCCTGGAAATAGAGGAGACCGGGGACGACCAGACCGACCGGACCGGACAATCATCATAAAGCCGCTGCTTGGCACAGGGGAAACGGGAGGTGTTATGGCCTTGACCAAAAGTGACATCGTTGAGAAGGTCTATCAGATCGGGTTTACCAAAAAACAGTCCGTGGAGGTGGTGGAGCAGCTCATTGAAATCATGAAGGGATCCCTCCAGGACGGCGACGACGTCCTCATCTCCGGTTTCGGAAAATTCTGCGTCAAGCGGAAGACACCCAGGCGGGGACGCAACCCGGCGACCGGCGACGACCTCATGCTGCGCCAGCGCCAGGTAGTGACCTTCAAGTGCTCGGGCAAACTTCGCGAGAAGATTAACGACTCGACGCACCCCATCGAGGAGTGACCCGGTCCGGGCGTTTCCCGCGCATAAAGCAGCAGGCAGACGGCACGTGTGCCCGCCACGGCGGTGGCGGGCACGTTTTGTTGTGCCCCGCCCCGGATCGCTCAGCCTGAACGTATGTGCCGTTATTTCAATCTCCCGCGGGACTCGGGCAGTTGTGGAGATTGAAGTTCGGACCTCCTTCCTCCCCCGGTCCCGACAGCAGGGCCCCACTTGTCCCGGATTGTTCATCCGGAATCCGTGACGAAAATTTTGAATATCCCCTGAAAAACTCCGACATACCGGCTTCTCGCACGTTTCCGGACGGACCTCCGGGTTCGGCCAAAGGGTGAAAGGCTTTTCCGGTCTGCGGCCGGCCTTGTAGGGGCGTTCTCATAAAATTTCCGCCTTTGCCTTGTCCCGGCCTCCGCGGCCTTACTGCATCTTCTCGACACGACACAGCAGCGCCTTGATGGGCACGGAGCCGGTTACCGGGCACAGGGGCTCGTCGGCGGTGATCATGTTCACGTTGACCCGTCGCCATCCGTTTTCGACGCCGTACCAGAACCCGTGGGGCGAGTGCACCACCCTGGGATGCACGTCGTCGTAGTATTTCGCCTTGATCTCCACGTGGCCCCGGGGTGTCGCCAGTTTGACCCATTCGCCGTCCTCCACGCCCATGGTTTGCGCGGTGTCGGGATGGATCTGCAGTTCCGGGTCCGGCGCCTTCTTGCGGAGCGAAGGGATGTTCCTGTGCGAGGAGTGGTAGTACACCAGGTTGCGGCCTCCGGTGGTGAGTATGAGGGGGTACTCCTCGTACAGGTCCGGGCTGGCCACCGGGCCTTCGTCCGGCTCGCGATACACGGGCAGAGGGGCGATCCCCATGGCCTCGAGGTAGTCGGCATACACCTCGACCTTGCCCGAGGGTGTGCGGAATCCGCCCTTTTTCTCGTACAGCTTGTGGACGACGGGATTGAAGTGGACGCCCTTCTTCTTGAACTCATCCCACGTGGTGCCCAGAGGTTCCAGGCGGTAGTCCAGGATTTCCTCCACGGTCTTCCAGTATCCTTCCAGGCCGACTTTGGCGGCCAGGTCGATGAGAATCTGTTTTTCATCCCTGCATTCCGGCACCGGGTCCACGGCAGCCACCTGGGCCATGACGTGGTTTTGCATCAACAGGTCTTCCACGTCGTCCCGTTCCGACCAGTGGGCGGGTGGCAGGATCACGTCCGCAAGCGCCGTGGTCGGGGTGTGGAAGTAGTCCACGCAGAGCAGGAAGTCCAGGGATGACAAGGCCTTGTGGACCCGGGGCGAATTGGGGTAGGCGCACACGCTGTTGTTGGCGAACAGGCCCATGGCGGCCACCGGGTAGGGTTTTCCCTCCTCGATGGCCGGCCATACGGCCTGGGGCGGCGACGGGATGGGAATGAACCGCAGCAGTGGAAACCGGTCCAGGCCCAGCTTCTTGTTGCCCTGCTCGGGCGGCAGGTTCAAAAACGCGTCGAAATCCGGTCCGTAGCAGCTTCGCTTGCGAGTGGGCGGCGAGCATTGCAGGTTGCCGCCGGGAACGGCCAGGTTGCCGGTAATGGCGGACAGTATGGTGAGGGATCGGCACAGGGCGAAGGCGTCATTCTGCTGGCAGACGCCGCCCATGCCCGGCCCCACGGCCGCGGGCCGGGTTTCGCCGAAGGCCCGCGCCGCGGCGCGGATGTCCTCTGCCGGAACCCATGTGATTTCCGAGACCTTTTCCGGGGTGAACTCCCGTACGTGCTCCACCAGCTTGTCGAATCCGTTGCACCATTGTTCGCAGAATTGGGCGTCGTGCAGGTTCTCTTCGATGATCACGTTCATGAAGCACAGGGCCAGGGCCACGTCCGTGCCCGGTCGGATGGGCAGCCAGTGGTCCGCCTTTTTGGCCAGGTTGGTGCCGCGGGGGTCCACCACGATGAGTTTGGCCCCGTTCTTCAGCCCCTGGTTGATGTCGTACATGTACAATCCGGGCCACGACGCCTCGGGGTTGTGGGCCCACAGCAGGATGCACTTGGCGTTGGCGTAGTCCGGGTCCACCATGGTGAAGCCCATGGTGGCGGCGCTGCCCACCACGATGGGTCCGCCGGACATGTTGGACGGCGCCATGAAGTTGGGGGAGCCGAACAGGGCTAGAAACCGGTTCAGATACGGAGCCAGGCCGCGGGTGGTGCCGGAGCCGAACACCACGGACTCGGGCCCGTGTTTTTCCTTTGCCGCCAGGAGGTTTTCGGCCACCACGTCCAGGGCCTTGTCCCAGCTGGCCTCCTCGAATCTGCCTGAATTCCTGTCCCCCACCCGAAGCAGGGGTTTTGTAATGCGTTCGGGATGGTACACGATTTCGGCGCACGCCCTGCCCTTGGGACACAGGTATCCGTGGCTGTGGGGATGGGCCTTGTCTCCCTTGATTCCAACGATTCTGCCGTTGTCCACCTCGACGTGGCAACCGCATCGGGAATGGCATTCAAAACAAATGGTCCGTACCTTTTCGACAGCCATGGTTCACCTCGTTCCAAAGGGGGTTGTGAAAGTGCAAAGACGCCGGCAATCGCCCGGAAGGCGAAGAAGAATCCGGCAAAACCATTCGTCACCCCGGCGAAAGCCGGGGCCCAGGTGCAAGGCGCAAGTCAAAGCCGATGAACGTGCTTGTGCCCGGTATCGACCGGACGTCGCCATTTACTCCGTTTCAAAGGATATCATCATAAAGATCCTGCCACCGAGGGTTCGTCCTTTCGATCAATTTCAGCTTCCAGGCCCGCTTCCATTCCTTGAGGCGTTTCTCCCTCGTGATCGCCGACTCCATGGTTGAATGCATCTCGTACCGGACAAGGGTGTGGGGCCCATGTTTCTTCGTGAATCCATCCACCTTGTTGTTCTTGTGCTCCCAGACCCGGTCAGCCAGATTGGAGGTGACTCCAATGTACAGGGTCCCGTTGCGCCTGCTTGCCAGAATGTAGACAGCCGGTTGCATGGCATGCTTCCGGTACGGCTTTCTCGTCCACAGGAACGTTGGTCCGCCCAATGGTTTCCACGGAAAGGATTCACGTGCATTGGCTATCAGCCTGTTGAAAAACGCGATCTGCGGCGTTGCGCTTCATTTCTCGTCAGTGCGGCGTACCATAAGTACGCCTTATTCCTCGAAATTCGTACGCCTTGCATCTCATCGTTTTTGAACAGGCTGAAAATCCCTAATTTTTCAACGGGCTGCTACGAGGTAATCCGTGCACCTGGGCCCCGGCTTTCGCCGGGGTGACGATTGATTGTGCCCCATTTGCCATTTGTGTCAAACCCCACCTTTTGGGCCTC
>JBKHBM010000143.1:0-10277 GCA_046542385.1 Desulfatibacillaceae bacterium
GCGTACCATAAGTACGCCTTATTCCTCGAAATTCGCGCGCCTTGCATCTCATCGCTTTGAACAGGCTGTAAATCCCTGGTTGTTCAACGGGCCATTAGATGTGTTCCGCGCTGATACCCGCTTCTCCCACGTTTCTTCACGGATTTTCGGTTTCACCGGCGGGTCCTGTGCCCGTTTCGGCGGTTTTGCCCGTTACGTTCCCGCTGAAAGAGGATATCATTCCGCCTGTCATTTTACGGGCTATTTTCTGGCTGTCCTTACTGATATCGACTCGTATTCGTGCTTGCCATTTGCGCTCCCACCATGTTACGTGTTTACAAAAAACCACAGGAAGCCGGTAGCCGGTCAGCGGATGTCCTGCCACCCGTCCGACCGTAACTTCAGATCGAGGCGACGCAGGCGGGGCAATCCGGAAAAACGGCCCCAAGCGAAGTGGTAATCACCCCATCAAGGAGCAAGCGCCATGGGGAATCAAACGGAAACGAGCCGCCTGCGCGAACAGGTTTCGCAGCTGGAGGCCGAATTGCGGGAAAAGGATGAACGGCTTGCCGAAATGTCCGTCGCCGATTCCGTTTTGCGATGTCTGAATGCAGCCCTGTTCGTGCATGACGGCAACAGCTTTTCCTGGGGCAATTCCGCTCTCGCGGGGATCCTGGGTTATGCTTCGGCTAATGAGTTGATCGGCCGGTCCGTGCTGGAGCACGTGCATCCCGACGACAGGAAGTCCCTGTCCGACACGGTGGCGGAGTGCCTGGAAAACCGGTCGAGCCGCTCCATGGACTATCGCGGCGTCACCCGGGACGGCACCCGGTTGTGGATGGAAACCGTCCTGAACAGCCTCGAGTGGAACGGCAGGGCCATGGTGGGAGGCACCCTCGCCGACATCTCCCGCCGCAAGCAGGCTGAACAGGAGATGCGCGGCCATACGACGCGGCTGAAACAGCAACGGGACCAGTCCGAGGAAAAATTCCACAAGGCCTTCATGAGTTCCCCCGAGAGCATGGCCATCGTCAATCTGGAGGACAACACGCTGGTGGAGGTGAATCAGGCCCTTGCCGAGGCCGTGGGCTTCACCCGCGAGGAAATGATCGGCCGGACAGCCCTGGCCCTGGAGCTCTGGGCGGACTCCGGGCAGAGGGAAAAGGTCGTGGACGCCGTAAGGCGGGAAGGCCGCGTGCGCAACGTGGAGGTCGAAGGCCGTTCCCGGGAGGGGGAAACGCGGGTGGCGGTGTTTTCCGCGGAACGGCTGGATCTGGATGGTACGCCCCATATGCTGGTCACCCTCAAGGGACTCACCGAACTGCGGCAGGCCCAGCGGGAACTCTCCGAATCGGAAAAACGGTACTACGAACTTGTGAGAAGGGCGCCCGGCGCCATCATGGAGCTGGACCTGGAAGAGGAAAGGCTTGTAAGCGCCAACAGGATCGTCTGGATTTTTCTGGGCTACACGCGCCGGGAGATCACCAGTATGCCCCTTGCGGAGATCCTTACCGAGGATGGTTACAGGCTGTTCAGGCATTGCAGGGAGGCCCTGCTGTCCGGAAAGCCCATATCGCCGTGCGAGTGCGAGGTGAAAAAGAAGGACGGCACCACCATGTGGGTCATGGGCCACGCCAGCCCGCCGGAAGACGTGGAGAAAAACCCGGTGGTGCGCGTGGTGGCACTGGACGTCACGGAAAAGAGGAAGGCGGTTCAGGCCCTGGAGCGCATGGTCGATCTGGAAAAGGTCCTGAACGAGGTGTCCACGCGTTTCGTGAATCTCCCCCACGACCGGATTGACGAGGGCATCGTTTTCGCCCTGGAGAGGATATCCCGATTCGCCCGGGCCCAAAGAGGCTGTATCTACACGTTCGTCCATGGCGCACAGCACCTGCTTGCCGCCCACAGCTGGCAGGAGGCCGATCCTCCCGGCAGGATGCCGGACCTGTCCACCCTGCCGACCGAGGCTTACGTCTGGTTGACCAGGGCCATGGAGGGGGATCGGGCGATTCTGGTGGACGACGCCCGGAATCTTCGCGAGGATGATGCCCCGCAGAGGATGCTCTGCGAAAAACTGGGGGCTCGCGGCCTCATGGCCATTCCTCTGGCCCAGTTCGGAGGCCCTTCCGGCCTGCTGCTCCTGGACAGCGCGGATCACGGCGGCGCCTGGGGCGCCGACGCGGTGCACCTGGTGGAATGCGCCGCGGAGATGTTCGTGAACGCCATGGAGCGCAAGCGGCACCAGGCCACCATAGAACGCCGGGACACGGAGCTGGAAATCAAGTCGAGGCAGATCGAGGAGGTGAACTACGCGTTGAGGCGGCTGCTGGACCAGAGCAAGGAACAGGCGCGGAAGGTGGAACAGCGGCTGGTGGCCAACGTGAAGGACCTTGTCGTACCCTATGTCCACCGTCTGCAGGAAACCGAGTTGACCGTGGACCAGCGGGTGTATCTGAACGTGGTGCAGAGCAACCTGGAGGAGCTGATGGCGCCCTTCATGCGCCGCATCGCGTCCCTGCACTCGGACCTGACCCCGAGGGAGATCGAGGTGGCCAACCTGGTCCGCATGGGAGCTTCCAGCAGGGAAATCTCCCGGCTGCTCGGCATATCCAAACGCGCCGTGGAGTTTCACCGCGACAGCCTGAGAAAGAAGCTGGGGCTGAAGAACAGGAAGATGAACCTTCGGGCCTACCTGGCCTCCATCACCTGACCCGGTCCCTGGCCAGTTCGCCGGCAATGGTCTCGTACTCGGACACGGCCTCGCGGGCCCAGTCGGCCAGTGGGGTCAGTTCCCTTTCAAGCTCCGCCACCAGGGCCCGGGCCAGGGAGTCGGACAGACCCTCCCGGACCGCCCGCACCCTTCGCACCGTCCATTTGCGGGATTTCGCGGAAATGCGGACGCACAGGGCGGCCTCGATCACCAGCAGGACCAGGATGGCGGTGAGTCCCCGTTCGGTGAATAGGGCAAGGGGAATTTCCGGAAGGCCCATGCCCAGTCTTGCGAGCCCCCCTTCCCGGAACAGGGTTGCCGGATTGGTGATTCCGGCCATGAACAGTACCCACAGGAAAACCGGGACAGCCAGGAGAAGACGCCTCCAGAACCAGGCCGCGCCGTGGGCCAGGGGATTCACGGCGGCCAGGGCGGCCAGGCGCACCGTGTCGTGGTGGCCGGCAATGAACCTCTCATAGGTGTCCTCCAGCGAAGGAGGCTCCGGAGCCCGGGGCGCCGCCCCGGAGATCGACGAAAGTTTCCTGTCCATGGCGGCCAGCCGCGTACGCACCCCGGACGCCCCGGTGTCCTTTCCCCGGGAGCCGGGCCCGGGCAGGGCGCGCGCGGTCAGGGGATGGGCCAGCCGGACCGGCCAGGGGTCCGGCGCCTGCTCCCGAATCCTGTCCGCGAGCACGGCGTCCGCGTCCGGCGCAACCTGGTCCAGTATCTCGCCGCGGGCAAGGTTCCCGACGTCGGACAGCCTTTCGCGAGCCTGCTCGACCAGTTCCAGCATCCGGCGAGGCTTCTCCCCGGCGCCCGCCCTGTCCAGGGTCTTTTGCGCCCACCTGGATGCCTCCACCTCGATGTTCGCGGCCCGGATCGCCGCCGCCTGCTTTTCCATGCGCCTGCCGAACAGCCGGTCCCGGAATTCGTGAAAGGCCCGGGCCCCCGGAGTGTCCTTTTCCTCGAGAGCGTCCGCGGCGGAGACGAGATACACGCGGGGCGGCTGTTCCAGGGATTTTTCCAGCAGCATGTGGAAATGGCCCTTGAGGCGCGGCCAGTTGTCCGCGGGCACGGTGTCCATCTTGTTCACGACGAAAAGAAAGCCGGCCTCGGCCTTGCCGAACAGGGACACGGCTTCGTACATGGCCCGGTCTCCGTATTTTTCCGGCGACGCCACCCATACGAACACGTCCAGGAAGCGGGCGAGGCGTCCCACCCGTTCCCGGTGCGTGACCACCAGGCTGTCGTAGTCGGGAAGGTCGCACAGGACCAGGTGGCGTATGCGGTCGGCCCTGTGCGGCCGGGGCGGCTGGGCCAGGTCCCCCAGCCGCGTCACGTCGGCCGCCGCCGCCTCGTGCATGTAGACCACGGCCCTGTCCGTGTGCGGCCTGCGGTGGGAAGGCTCGGACACGTGCTGCCCGGCCAGGGCGTTGATGATGGTGGATTTGCCCACGCCTGTACCGCCCAGGATCCCCACGAACAGCGGCGCCTGTTCCACGTCGCCCAGGGTGGCCAGGCCCCTCCGGGCGATATCCCGGGCCAGGGCCCGCTCCTGTTCGTCCGGCAGGATGCCGTGCTCGGCCAGGTCGAACAACTTCTCCAGCACCCGCCGTGTCCTCGCGATATCGGGTTGACGCTCCCTATCCCGCATTCCGCGCCTCCTCCGGAGCCAGGGCGGCCAGCACCGTCATGTATCGCTCGTGCTGCTCCTCCAGGATTCCGGACAGCACCGCCTGGTCCCGGTCCCGGATTCCCCGGGCGATGTCCTTCAGTTCCGATGACACGAACACCTCCAGGGTCCCGCTGGTGACAAAGGGGGCCAGTACACCGTCCAGCGCCACCTCGAACAGGGACAGGCCACCGCCCACGATGGTTTCGATGCCCACGATCAGTACGCCCCAGGCCAGATTCAGCCCGTAGATGCCCGCCTTCTTGTGCCCGGGTATGCCCTGGCGCAGCTTTTCGAAACGGGCCTTGAGCCACTCGTTGGTCTCGGCGAAACCCGCTTCCATCCGCTGCCGGGCATACTCCTCGCTCAGTTCCGGCTCGGCCTCGGCCATCAACGAGCCCACCGGTCCTTCCTGGAACAGCCGGGATACCCGAACCTGGAAACCGGTGAGCGCGTAAACCAGCGGCCCCTCGTCCACGTGCCGCTCCGGGATCCGGCGGCCGGCCGCGGCGCGCGCCGGGTCCCGCCCCAGCCCCAGCATCCTCACGGGCACGGCGAATACGCCGGCGACGGCGCTTCGCACCGGAGCCAGGACGTCGTAGCGCTTGTAGAGCTTCTGGATTTCCGGTTTGAGCTGGCTTTTCACGTTGCGCTCGCTCACGTCATGGAGCTTCGTGGCCAGGTCGGCCCTGGCCTGGGCCAGGGCGTCTTCCACCTGTCGCACCGCGTTGCTCCAGGCTGCCCGTTCGGCGACCACGGCCTCGGAGAGTTCCTTTTCCAGGGAGCCCACCCGGGTTTCGGCCACCCGGCGCTCTTTCCCTTTCAGGTCCGCCCCCCGCCGGGCCGCCTCCTGGAGTACGGTGTCCCGCAGACCGGCGGCCTCCTCGTTTATCCTTTCCTGAGCCCCACCCGGCACATAGGCCACGCGCAGTACCGGAAGCAGGGAGCGCAGGCCCCATTGGACGAACTGGCCCTCCACGTCGTTCGCCTGCGCCTCTTCGGTCACTTTGTTCACCACCACCCTGGCCGCCTTGCCCCATTCCAGGGCGTCCTTGAGGAACCGGACGCCACGGGCGTCGGCATACTTTTCCGGAGTGGCGACGAACAGGACGTAGTCCGCCAGGAGGAACAGGCGCAGCGCCGTCTTTTCGTGCTCCGCGTACAGACTGTCGATGTCCGGGGAATCCACCAGCAGAAGATCCGGAGCGCCCGGTTCCGCCACCAGAACGGTAAATTCGTCCGGCGAACCCTCCACCGGGCCGGTGATCCCCATGGCGGACAGAAAGCGCCGCTCAACCGGCAGGGGAAAGTCGTCGGACTCCAGCGCCCCGGTGGCGTGGCGCGGGCACAAGGCCAGCGCACCACGGGTGGACGGGCGCTCCACCCCGCTTCTGGCGTACTGCCCCCTGCTCAACGCGTTGAACAGGGAGGACTTGCCGCAGCCCGTGCCCCCCGCCATGAGCACCACCGGCGGCAGCTTGGGCCACGCCTTCTTGTATTCCAGAACGCCGCGGATGAGCCGGACCTCCTCCGCCAGCCGGGCGTATTCCACGGGATCTGCGGCCAGGCCGGCAATGCGTTCCGGTAAGGCGGAAGTCTTGAGATTCACGGGTTTCCCTCCCAACCTGAATCCGTGACGAAAATATTGAAAAAACTTACAAGAACCCCATCAAGCGGGCTCTCCGCGTGTTCTTGAACAAATCTTCGTTTCACCCTTTGGGTGAAAGGATTGTTCGCCCTCCGGGGCGGCCTCATGCGGCGCGTTGCCGGCGTCAGAGCCAGGCCGGCGTACTCTGGTACAGGCGGCAGGTCTCTTCCTTGCCTCCGCACCACCTGAGACCGCTCACGGATTCAGGTCATTATACAGGCTTCTCGTGCGTTTCCGCATGGATTTCCGGGTTCACCCAACGGGTGAGAGGCTTTTTCGGCCTGCGCCGCGGACGCGCCGCATGAGGCCCCTCCCGGATGCGGATACCAAAACAGCACAAAGGGCCCGATTTCATAGTGACTCCTTTGTACACGCCCGTGGCGTTCGGCGCAACCCGAATCCCGGCCTCGCCGGCCGTGTTGCGCCGCGTCATTTGGGTTGCGCCGCGCCACGGGCCGTGATATGGAATTTGACTCATTGCCGGAGCAAAAACCGAGCGAATGCCCGGCAGCGGATATTACTGATTTCCGTGCCCTTCCCCGGCGCGCGGCCTGTTTTCGTTTCTTTGCGTTGGAGCCACCTTTGCTCACCGTGGATTTTTCGCGCGTCCGCCTGGAGCCCGGCTCGTGGGTGCTTGACGTGGGCAGCGGCCCGGGCCGCCATTCATGGGAATCCTTCCGTATGCCCGGGGTGAACGTGGTGGCCGTGGATTCGGACCCGTGGCGCGTGGGCCAGGCACGGTACATGCTGGGAGCCATGGTGGTAAACGGCGAGTCGGGCGGCGGCACCGCTTCGGTGTGCGTTGCCGACGCCTGCCGGCTGCCCTTCCGGGATGACGCCTTCGACGCCGTGATCTGTTCCGAGGTCCTGGAGCACATTCCCGACGACCACGGAGCCGCGCAAGAGCTGGCCAGGGTCCTGAAACCGGGCGGCACGGCCGTGGTGAGCGTACCCGGCTACCTCCCGGAAAGGATCTGCTGGATGCTCTCCCGCCGCTATCCCGAGATGGCGGAAAACCACCTGAGGATATACAGGCGCGCGGACATTGAGGACGTATGCAGGGGCGCGGGTTTCACGATCCGGGAAACCGGACGGGCCCATGCCATGCACTCGCCCCTGTGGTGGCTTCGCTGTCTGGCGGACAAAAACGCCGCGGCCGGCCGGCTGTCCGATGCGTATCACCGGTTTCTCACGGGCAGGATTGCCCGTCCCGCCGGATGGAACGAACTGCTTGAGCGATGCCTGAACCCGTTTTTTGCAAAGAGCCTGGTCCTGTACCTGGAAAAATGAGGATGAATATGGAAAGCAATCTCTTCCCCAAAACCGAGCCCACCTGTGCGATCGACGTGGCCAGGATGGCCGAGGCCATCTGCTCGGTGCAGAAATCAGACGGCGAGATCCCCTGGTCCGAGGGAGGAAAAACCGATCCCTGGGACCACGTGGAAAGCGCCATGGGCCTGTCCGTGGCCGGATTCCACAAAGAGGCCCGGACAGCCTACGCATGGTCGGCCGCCCACCAGATGCCCGACGGCAGCTTTTACGCCTCCTACAGGGACGGGGTCCCGGATGAGCGGCGCAAGGACCCCAACATGACGTCCTACGTGGCCGTGGGGGTGTGGCACCATTATCTTGTCACCGGCGACCTGGTTTTTCTGCGCGAGATGTGGCCGACGGTGGAAGCGGCCATCGACTTCACGATAGGCCTCCAGGCCCCGGAGGGGCAGATCTGCTGGAGCATGGACGACGACGGCAACGTGGAGGAGCGCGCCCTGTTGACCGGCTCCGCCTCCATGTACCTTTCCATCCGCTGCGCCGCGGCCATTGCCGCGCGCCTGGGCAGGAGCCGGCCCAAGTGGGAGTTCGCGGCAAGGAAACTGCGTGAAGCGGTTCGCCGTCGGCCCGACCTGTTCGACATGTCCAAGAGCCGCTATTCCATGGACTGGTACTATCCCGTCCTGTGCGGCGCGGTTCGGGGCCGGGAGGCCGACGCCCGCTTCGCCGAGGGGTGGGATTCCTTCGTGGTGGAGCACTGGGGCGTAAGGTGCGTGTCCGACAGGCCGTGGGTGACCATGGCCGAGACCGCGGAATGCGTGCTTGCCCTGTGCGCGGCGGGCAGGACGGCGGAGGCGGAGCGTCTTTTCGACTGGCTCAGGGACTGCCGGTACGAGGACGGGTTCCACTGGATGGGAATCACCTGCCCGGACAGCGTCATCTGGCCCGAGGACCGTACCGCGTGGACCACGGCCGCCGTCATCCTGGCCGGGGACTCCCTGTTCGGCTGGACCGCCGGGGCCAATATTTTTTCCCATGCCTACTGGGACGGCGGAGCAAACCGTTCCAAGGCCGACGGCGACAAACTCGTGACGGCGGTGGCCTGATCGCGGGCCGGCGGGGGCCGGGAAAGTCGATTTCATGCGCAAGGACCATCGTCCCTACATTGTCAAGCACCTGCAGGCCGCCTTCGTGGAATGGTACACACAGCGGTACCTGCGTCCCCATTTCAGGCGCCTGGGCAAATCCCCCACCATTGTGAGGCCCTGGACGGTTACCGTGTTCGGCTACAATGTCGAAATGGGCGATTTCCCCACCGTGATCTCGGAAAAGTATCTGCCCGTGAGCCTGGTCAGCTGGGCGCAGGCCGACCTGGAGGACCTGGCCCTCATCATCGGCAAGGACAAATCCGGCTGGCACGACCTGGACCAGGAGGCCAAGGCCAGGGAAAAGCAGAAACGCCGACAGGAGGGGGAGGGCGCCATACGCATAGGCGATTACGCCCTGATCTGCCCCGGCGTCCGCATCCAGGCGGCGCGCGGCATCACCATAGGCAGCGGCACCATGATGGCGCAGGGCTCCTACATCACGGACGCGGACTGGCACGGCATCTATGACCGCTGCCTTCCCGTGGGGCAGGCGGCCCCGGTTTCCATTGGGGAAAACTGCTGGATAGGCGACCATGCCATCGTGTGCAAGGGCGTGACCGTGGGCGACAACAGCATCGTGGGCGCGGGTTCCGTGGTGGTGCGGGACATCCCCCCCAACTGCGTGGCCGTGGGCAATCCGGCCCGAGTGGTCCGCGAACTGGACCCGGACGTCCCCGTACGCGGCCGGGGCGCCATATTCGAGGATTACGAGGGGACCGTGGACATGCTTCGGACCGCGGACAGGGACGCGCACGCCGGTAACTCCATCTTCGGCTGGCTGCGCTACATCCTGGCCCCGAGGGACGACGACTGAACACCGCGCCCATGCGCGCAACATTTCCCACAACCAGGGAGGTCCACCATGCCGTTTCTTGCCATAGGGGATGAAAACATCCATTACACGGACAATGAAGGACCCCGCAGGGGCGCTTGCGTTCTGGTGCACGGCTCTGGCGGCAGCACGCAGGCATGGCCCGCGGAATTGCGGAACCTGGGCTGCACCGGGGTCGTGGCCGTGGATCTGCCGGGGCACGGGAGGTCCGAAGGCCGTGGTCGAAACCAGGTGGCATCCTACGTCGAGGTCGTGGACGCCCTGGTCCGGGAACTGGGCCTGTCCGACGTGGCCCTGTTCGGCCACTCCCTGGGCAGCGCCGTCGCTCTGACCGTCGCCCTGGACAAGTCCGGCTGGCTGGGACGCCTCGTGCTGGTGGGGGCGGGCGCCAGGCTGCGGGTGCTGCCCGCCATCCTCGAGGGCATCCTCAACGACTTCGACGCGGCCGTGGAGCAGACCGGCCGGAGCGCATGCGCCCCCGGCGCGCCGGACGAGGCCGTGGCCGCCCTCAGGGAGTCCATGCGGGCCGCCGGTCCCGAGGTGACCCATGGCGACTTCGCCGCCTGCGACAACTTCGACGTGATGGACCGCCTGGGTGAGATCACGGTGCCCGTCCTGGTGATCGCGGGCGACAAGGACATCCTCACGCCGGTGAAATACGCGAAGTTCCTTGCCGACGGGCTCCCGGGCTCCCGCATGGTGGTGATGGAAAACGCGGGGCATTTCATGGCCATGGAAAAACCCGTGGAATTCGTGGAAACCGTGCGGCCGTTCGTGTGCCCGGAATAAGGCCGGTCTCCCGCCGCCCGGGCGCCAAACCGCCGGGCTTCTGTCGGCGAAGGCGTGCGGATTCAGGGCTGTTTTGATGGGGACGCGGTAAAACCAGTCGTCATCCCCGCGAAAGCGGGGACCCATGTGTATGGGTTACGTCGAAATCATGGCGGTTGGTGCTCCAAGGCCTTGTCGAAGCCGACAGCCCTGTACGTCATCCCCGCGAAAGCGGGGACCCATGTGTA
>JBKHBM010000144.1:0-10267 GCA_046542385.1 Desulfatibacillaceae bacterium
AGATGCAAGGCGCGCGAATTTCGAGGAATAAGGCGTACTTATGGTACGCCGCACGGACGAGAAATGAAGCGCAACGCCGCAGATCGCGTTTTTCAACAGGCTGCTATACCGGCTTTCTTTGCGCCATGGGAATCCTGCTGTACCTGGCGGGCTACCGGGCCAGGGTGGTGGACGTGCGGTTTCTGCCCTTCTTCCAGTTCTTCGCCGTGGCCGGCGGCGCCCTGCTCCTGGAGTACCTTGCCGGGCCGCGCCGCACCTCCATGGGACGCGCGGCAGCCGCCATGCTTGCCATTGCCGCCGTATTGGGCGGACTGGCCTGGGCGGATTCGCGGATCACCTTCGTGGACAAGTGGGTCCGGGGCAACATGGTGGGCTTTGAAAACAAGGCGCTGTGGCCCGAGTACAGGGCCCTGTGCGACAGGATCGCGGGCGGGCCCGCGGACCCCAGAGTGGCATACGAACACAGCGGGATACACTGGCACGCGGGAACCATCCGGGCGTTCGAGAACCTTCCCCTGTTTTCCGGCAGGAGCACGCTGGAGGGCGTGTACATCCAGGCCAGCCCCACCGCTCCCTTCATATTCCACACGCAGAGCGAGATGTCCCGGGTGGCCTCCACGCCGATTCCCGACTACTTCTACTCCCGGTTCCGGCCCGATCGCGGGGCCCGGCACCTGGCCATGTTCAACGCCGAACTGTTCATCGCCGCGGAACCGGAAACCAAACAGGCCCTGGCCGCCAGTCCGCACTTCAATCATCGGTTTTCCTCCGGTCCCTACGATGTGTTCCGGCTTCCCGGCGTGTCCGGACGCTACGTGGAACCGCTTTCGCGCAGGCCGGTTCGACTGCCGGAAGAGAACTGGAGGCAGACGGCCTACAGGTGGTTCCGCCTCGGGGACATGGACACGATCCCGGTGTTTTGCGACGACTCGGACAGTGGAGCGGACCCGCGGTTTGCCTCCATGCCCGCCGGCGGCGGCTTCGCCCTGCCCCTCCCGGTCGAACCGCTGCCCAGGATCGACACCGGCGCGATGCGCGAGGAAATCAGCCAGGAGGAAATCCGCGTCACCGGGGCCACTCCGGGCAGGCCGCTGCTCGTCAAGGTGTCCCACCATCCGAACTGGCGGGTGGAAGGCGCGGACCGTATATACCTCGCCGGACCCGGGTTCATGCTGATCTTCCCGGACCGCCCCGACGTGCGCCTGGTTTACGGTCCGGGCGCGGCGAAATGCGTGGGATGGGCCCTCACCCTGGCCGCCGTCCTGCTGGCCCTGGCCTTTGGCCTGCCCGCCGTGGCCGGGCGACTCGCCGGCCTCGCCGCCTGGTTCGACCGTCGGGCGTGGATTCTGGTGATCGTCCTTCTGGCCGTGTTCGCGGCGGGTCTTGGCTGGTTCCTCGGACCGGCTTCCCCCGAGTTTCCGACGACGCCCTTCAACGAGGCGATTGCCATGTTCCGGGAAAAGGATTATGCTGCCGGAAAACAACGGTTCGCCTACGTGCTGGAGCGCCATCCCCAAAGCCTGATCGCGGGGGAGGCGGCCTACCACCTGGCCATGTGCGACTACCGCATGGAACAGTGGGACCAGGCAGTCGAAGCCCTGGACCGGCTCATGGAGGAGTACCCGGAATCCTCCCGCCACGCCGAAGCCCTGTACCACAAGGGCCTGTGCCTGGACCGGGCCGGCGTACCCGAAAAGGCCGTCCGCGCATGGCAACGCACGGTCCGGGAATTCCCGGGCTCCGTATGGGCGGATTTTTCCCGCGACAGGCTTGCGGAAAAGGACAGGGCAGTGCCGGACGGAGGGTGACGGGCCGGCGCCGTGCCCGGAGATTTCGCGCCGAATCCATTGTACACCTTGCCGGAGCCCTGCCCAGTGACCCGTCCGCCCCGCGGCATAACCGTATTCATTCCCGCCTACAACGAACAGGACCTGGTAGTCCCCAACGTCCGCCGGGTGCTCGCCTTTCTGGAGGACCGGGCCGCGGGCATGCCGCACGAGGTGGTGGTGGGCTCCAACGGTTCCACGGACGACACCGTGGAGCTTCTGGCCGGACTGGCCGGGGATGACCCCCGGGTTACGTGGTTCCACCTGCCGGAAAAGGGAGTGGGCGCCGCGTTCCGGGAGGGCGTACGCCGTGCCCGGTACGACAGGATCGTGACCGTGGACATGGACCTGTCCATCGACCTGGGGTTCGTGCCCAGGGCTGCCGCTCTGCTGGACACCTGCGACGTGGTGGTGGGCTCCAAAATCACGGGGGACCAGCAGCGCCCGTGGCTACGCAAATCCGTGTCCAACCTGTTCATCTCCCTGGCCCGGGTGCTGCTCTCCATCCACTACAGCGACTACTCCATCGCCGCCAAGGGGTACCGCACTTCCCTGGCGCGGCAACACCTCCACAGGGTGGACGACAAGACCTTCTACGTGGTGCGCGTCGTGTACCATGCCCGGCAAGACCGCCGCCGCATCGTGGAAATACCGGTGGACTGCCACGACATGCGCGGCAGCCGGTTCAACCTCCTGCACGAAGGCGTGTACAAGTTCGGCAACCTGTTTCTGCTGTGGGCGCGGAGGGTCCTCCGGGGCGAACGGCGGTAACGCGGGGTATCCCGTGCTCCCGGGCGCCGGCCCTCCGTTCAGTATCCCTTGTTCCGGATCATGGCGCGGGCCACTTCTCCATGGCAAGGCCGATGCCGTGGCTGGGTCCCCCATCGGTACTGTCATTGGTCAGTATGAGGCCGAACTCCTTTGTGTCCCCGGACACCTGCCCCTGGAAAATCAACTGCTCCTGCATGTTCATGACCAGCCGGCCCTCGGGAGTCAACGAATAGGACACGGTGTAATCGACCGGCTCCTTGTTGGGGTCGTCGGCAACTTCCCGCGCCCTGGCGATCCCGTTCCCCTCGAAGGTGAATTCGTACACCGTCGGATAATCGTATCCGTGCAGGAACATGGCCCGGTAGGTTCCCCGCATGCTCTGCACGCTCAGTCCCGAGGAGCGTTTGAAGCCGATGGCCGCGCCCATGAGGTCCGTGTGGTCGGCCAGAAGATTCAACGCGAATCCGTTGCCGTCGGGCCGCAGCCCCCCGTCGTACCAGTTGTCGTCGTAGCTGTCCAAAAGCTCCATCCCGCCGGTGGGATCGACCACGTATTCGAACTTTCCGGTGGAGAACGTCGTGGATCCCTGGGCATTCAGCTTGGTGTAATTGTCGGGGCCTCCGGTCCCGGTAGCGCTGAGCACAACATATCTGCAGGCGTCGGAGTTGCACCAGCCTGCCCCGTATTCACCCAGAAAGTCGGTCCGGTCCATGGCGGAGCCCCGCAGTGTTCCCAGTCCACTGGACCACGGGCTGTTTTCGGCGTGTCCGTCAGTATCAATTTCGTAGTAGCCCACAATGAAGTTCTGACCTGACGGATCGACAAACCCTTCCAGATGAACGTCCTCCTGGTCCGGGTCGTGAATTTCGATCTTGTTGAGACCGCTCACCGTATAGTCGAAGATTCCCTGGACACCTGGTTCGTTCATGGTGTTCGCCAGATGCCGCCAGGCTCCGGTCCCGTCGCCGAAGAACTCGAACAGTACCACGGCTGCCCCGACATGGGTCCTCTCCATGGTGGCCAGATAGGACCCGTTCATGGATTCGTTGTCGAAGACCACTTCCAGGGGTGCGTTGCCCGTGTGAATCCTGCCCTCGCTGTCCGTGACCATGGCCTGCACCACCGCGTCGGTACCCCCGGACTCGTCGCTGTACACGATCGCGGTGGCCACTCCGTTTTGCAGGGTTGTGGCGTTCGCGACGCGCCCTTGTCCGGAAACCACGCTGAAGACGACTTTCGTACCGTCAGCCACCTGACCGATGGCGCAGTTGGCCGCGTCCACGGGGTCGACCCGCGCGTACACGGTGGTGGTGTAGCCCGCCGCGACGCTGTCTGCTTCGAACCATACGGTGGGGCTGGTGGGTCCGCAGGGGTCGGGCAACACCTCCACAACCACCTCATCCGAGTACAGAATGTTGTCGCCGTAAACGTCGGCACGCAGGACCACGGTTCCCGAGGACGTGCTCGTCAGTACGGTCCCGGCCGCTCCGGCCGTGGTTGACAGGGAGGGCTCCCCTATCCTGGCGGAGCCGCTGACGGTGTATACGGCGACGGCGGTGCCGTCCGGCACTTCGGATCCGGGACACAGCGCGTCGACCGATATGTCGACCATCACCGCGTCGTTACCGTCGGCAAAGAGCGTGGTCTTGTCGGGGTTGATGGTGATGCCGCCGGGAACGCCGCAGTCGGTCACCAGATAGGAGACATTCCGGGCCATCTCGCCTCCGGCCGGCGTGGAATAGGAGGCCTCCACAACCACGGTCCGGTCCGGCGAATGGCCAAACGCCTGGATACCGGCCTGTCCCGAAGCGTTCGTGGTGGCGAACTCGCCGGACAGGGAACCAGGCCCGGAAACCACCCGGAAGCCCACGGTGGCGCCGCTGACCGGCTGGCCGGCGGCATTGGAAAGCTCCACGGTAATCGTGGTGGAGTCCGTGCCGTTGTCTCCCACGGCGGGCCTGTTCCTGTGGGCGCTCATGACGACCACGCCGTCGATTCCTCCAGTCGTGGCGTCAAGCTGGAACCAGGGCGTGAAGCTGGCGGGTTGCGGGGCGGAGGTCGCGTCCACCTGCATGTTGTTGTCGAGGGCGCCGTCGGCCAGGTTGGCCGCGTAATAATCAGCCAGGGAATCCACCACGTCGTAATTGCCCGGGGTGTCCGAAAGGTCCAGACTGGTGTCCACTCCCTCGTTCAGCGCCCCCGCGCCGGTTCCCGGGTCGCGGGGATCGTCGTGGAGAATGTCCGCGTTGAAGGCGTTGTTCACCGTAAGCACGGCGGCCTGGGCGTCCGCCGTATGCAGTCTGCCGCCTTCCGCCTCCGCCTGGCGCAGCAGGAGTTTTACCGCCACCGTGCTGGCGAGGCTGAAATGAAGGTTCATGGCCGTACCGTCAACCGCCAGGAGTGTGGGGTCGGGAACCACCGCGTACATGTCCGGGGCTGTCTGGCCTGATCCCATGCCACGGGCCTGCCCCCCTGAAGCCCGGAGCAACAGGGGCGAACCGATGATGCGCTGCACGACCGAGTTTTCGAGTCGAAGGCTGTAAGAACCGTCGGACGCCGTTTTTCCGGAGCCAAAGCCCATCTCCAGGGGCGTGAGGTCACCGTTCAGGTCAAAGTACAGGGCCTCCACGGTGGCATTGGACAGCGGACCCTTGACCACGGCCCCGCTTATGCGGGAATTGGGCGGCGGGGGGTCCTTTTTCGCTGCGGGAGGAGCATCCGAGGAACCTCCGGAGCAGGCGCCGACAGTCAAGACTGCTACCAGCAGGACGACAAGGGACGCGACACGCGGGCTGGGCATGGAAACCTCTTCCTGAATCCGTGACGAAATATTGAATAATCCTTCAAGAACCCAATAAGCCGGGCTTTTGAGTGTTCTTGAGCAAATTTTTGTTTCACCGCTTTTTCGCCCTCCGGGACGGCCCCGGTCAAAAGGCGCATCCATGGGATGATCGCCCGGTCTTTCGGTTCCTTTAGTCGCCCGCGCCGGCCGCTCCGTGACAGTCCGGGCCCCTGTTCATGGTGTTCCGGGGCGACCGCCCCGGCAAATTCAGGTCCCTCAGGCTTCCGAGGAACAACCGCAGGAGGCGCTTCGCCGCCCCGGCTCACCGAGACCGTGGGGGTCTCTTTCGCAACCGCAATCCTCCCCGTGGGCGTGCTCCCCGGTGAACCAGCCGCGGATGGTGCGTCCGACGGGCTTTATGGACATCGCCGCCAGTACGACGACGCCGACGAACCGGGCCCAGGCCGGAACGATCTCCGAGGCCTCGCCCACCAGGGCACGGGCGGAAAGCCCCAGCCCGTTGTACAGGGCGTCCACCCCGAGGCCGAACAGCACGGAGAACACCATGATGGAGCAAAGGTACACGGCGGTGGCCCTGCCGCCCAGGGTGTGGCGGAGCACGGCCAGGGAGGTGACGTTGGTGGCCGGCCCCGCCAGAAGGAAGACCAGGGCCGCTCCCGGGCTCACGCCCTTGAGGATGAAGGCGGCGGCAATGGGCGTGGACGCCGTTGCGCAGATGTAGATGGGCATCCCCGCCACGAGCATGATCAGGATGGCCGAGATGCCTCCGCCCATGTACGTGGCGATGAAATCCTCCGGGAACAGGGCCATGACCACCCCGGCAAGCAGAAGACCCACGAAGAACCAGCCCGCCATGTCGCCCCAGACGTCCTCCCTGGCGAACCGCAGACCCGCGCGCATCTTCTCCCAAAACGTATGATGCCGCCGATGCTCGGCCGGAGGACAGTTCTCGCCCGTGCAGCAGGCGTCGATGGGGCACGTGAGGTCCGGTGGCGCCACCACCTCGCCGGAAGTCCTGTCGTCCAGGAGGTTTTCAAAGATGCCGGCCGCCGTCGCCGTGACAAAGCCGGCCAGAGGCCGCACCACCGTGAGGATGGGGTCCAGCAGCGCATAGCTTATGGCAATGGAATCCACCCCGGACTCGGGCGTGGAGATGAGAAAGGAACTCACCGCCCCCTTGTTGGCGCCCTGTTTGCGCAGGGACACGGCCGCCGGCAATACCCCGCACGAACACAGTGGCAGCGGGATGCCCAGGAGGGCCGCCTTGAGAACGGGCTTTACCGTGCCCCGGCCCAACTGGCCGGCAACCCGGGCGGGAGACAGATACACCCGCAACAGGCCTGCCACGAGCAGGCCGAAAAGCACGTAGACGGAAGACTCGAGAAGGAGGCCCCACGCTTCCGCGAGGACCTCCAGGAAGAAATCCGGGATCATGAAAACCTCCGGCACCCTTACATTCCGTTGAAAAACCTGGAACCTGAATCCGTAACGAAAAAATTGAAACAACTTTCAAGAACCCCATAAACCGGGCTTGTTTGCGGGTTCTTGAACAACTCTTCGTTTCACCCGGTGGGTGAAAGGATTTTTCGCCCTCCGGGGCGGCCTCATGCGGCGCGTCCGCGGCGTCAGAGCCCGGAAGGCTGCTGATGGCGCACATGCCGCAACCCGACATCCAGGATGGCCGCCACGTGCTCATCGTCCAGGCTGTAGTACAACACCTGTCCGGCGCGTCGACTTCTCACCAGGGAAAGATCCTTGAGCCGCCGAAGCCCGTGGGAAACCGCCGACTCGCTGACACCCAGGTAGACGGCAAGGTCACGCACGCACATCTCGCCATTGGCCAGGGCAAGCACCAGGCGAAGCCTGGTGGGGTCGCCCAGGGAGCTGAAGGTTTTGGCCAGGCGGGACAGTTCGTGGGGTCCGGGTTCCTGGGAGCGCGCCTGTCGGATTCTTTCGGGATGCAACGGTTTTGGTGGGGGATTCATGTATTCGCGCCGCCTCCTCAATATATGAACAGTCTCTCAAATATGCTAACCCCGGGCTCCGCTCATGTCAACACCGGATCCGCACAACTCCGCACATCCCGCTTGCCTCCCCGACACCTCCATGGTACGTCTTCTCTCCCGAAAACCGGGAGAGTCCACCTTAAAGGAGAAAACACGTGCTCGGCACCATCGTAAATACAGCCACCATACTCGCCGGCTCCGCCATCGGCATCGCCGCCGGTCCCAGGCTTCCGGAACGCGTCAAGGAAATCCTCATGCAGGGCCTGGGGCTTTCCGTTTTCTTTGTCGGAATGAGCATGGCGCTGAAGACGCAAAATGCCCTGTTGACCGTGGGTTGCGTGCTGTTGGGCGGACTGGTGGGGGAACTGCTGCGCATCGAGTACTGGCTGGAGCGCGTGGGTGAGCGGCTGAAGAAGGCGTTTTCCCAGGATTCGGGCACCTTTGTGGACGGGTTCGTCACGGCCACCCTCATCTACCTGGTTGGGGCCATGACCATTGTGGGGTGCATCGAGGACGGAATCGCCAACCGGCCTGAGACGCTGTACATCAAGGCCCTGCTGGACGGCGTGGCCTCGCTGGTCCTGGCTTCCAAGCTGGGCATCGGCGTGGCCTTTTCCGCGGTGTCCGTGTTCGTGTTCCAGGGCGCCCTGACGCTGGCGGCCTCTCACCTGCTCTTCATGCAGAGGCCCGACGTCCTGGCTGCGGTGAACTCCACGGGAGGCGTGCTCATCATGGGGATCGCGTTCATCCTGCTGGAGATCAAGCGTATCCACACCGGCAACCTGCTTCCCGCGGTCGTGTTCGGCATCCTGGGAGCCCTCTGGCTGTAGAGGTTTCCGGAGGATGCGGGACGGCCTGAGCGATCATCCCCAGAACAACCCCGAAAGCCAGTAGAAGGCCATGCCGGCCAGGACCGTGCCGCCAAGGCTTTTCGTGAACCAGCTTACCGCGAAGGTTGGCAGGGCCACCCACAATTCCCGGCGTGTGAAGTCGATTCCGGTGTCCGCCGCCACCAGGGAAGGTATGAGCAGGGCCGAGAGGATGGCGGGGGGGACGAATTCCAGCCAGTCCGCGAACCAGTCGGGCACGTCGCGCCGGGAGAAGAACAACAGGGGCAGCAGGCGGGGTATGTAGGTGACGAGGCCCATGCCCAGCACGATCAGCAGATATCCCGCTTCCGGCATGGTCAGGCCTCCTCGCCGCCGCGGGCGGACCGCTTTGCCGCGAAGCCCGCCGTGGCCCCGGCCACGCATCCCGCCATCACGTGCAGGTTGTACGGCGCGTGCCGGGCCAGCAGGGCGGCCAGGCCGCCGGCCACCAGGGCGGCCAGCCAGTGCTGCCTGTCCTTGAGTTGGAACACCAGAAGGCCGATAAACATGGCGGCCAGGGCATAATCGATGCCGAAGGCCCCGGGCGGGATGAGTTCGCCCATGTAACCGCCGGCGACCGTGGCCGCGATCCAGGTCAGGTTGGCCACGTGATTGGCGGCCAGGGCCGGGAAAAAGCCCCATCCTCCTTCCTGGAATCGCACCAGGTTTACCGCGAAACTTTCGTCCGTGACTCCGTAGGCGTACAGGGACAGCCACCTTTTGGGGATCCCCGGCATGTATCGCGCCAGGGACGAACTCATGAGCACGTGGCGCAGGTTCACCATGAAGGTGGTGGCGATTATCGGCAGCGGCCCCGCTCCCGCCTGGAGCATGTACACGCCGATGAACTGGGCGCTTCCCGCGAATACCAGCACCGACATCAGGGCAATGTCAAACGGCGTGAGCCCCGCCTTCTGGGCCAGCACGCCGAACGCGAGGCCTATGGGCACGTAGCCCAGGCAGATCGGCCACGCCGCGGCCGCGCCCTGCCGTACGATGCGTTTGGTTCCCTGTTGTTCCATTTTGCCGCCTGCAACGCTTGTTTGACAGTTCCCTGAACCCGTGAGGAAAATTTTGAACAACCCATGAACAGACTCGTTATACGGGATTCTCGTACGTTTCCAAACGGATTGCGGGGTTCCCGGACCCCCGGAAGGAAAACCCGGACACCATGGTGCAAAGGCGCCGGCGTGTCAAGGCAGGCAAACGAGCGTTTGCGTTTTTTCCCGCCCCGGGTTAGAAAATCGGTGGAACACACCATCCGAACCCCCAAGGAGGACATCATGGCCAACATCCATCCCAGCGTGTTCGTGGCGCAGACCGCCTTCGTCTCCGGCGACGTTACCGTCGGGGAAGACTCTTCCATATGGCCCGGCGCCTCCCTGCGGGGCGACATGGGCAAAATCATCATCGGCAGGGGCACGTCGCTCCAGGATTCGTGCGCGTTGCACATACAGCCCAACGGCACGGTGGGTGTCGGCGACCTGGTGACCGTCGGCCATGGGGCGGTGCTGCACGGGTGCAAGGTCGGAAGCCACACCGTCATCGGCATGAACTCCACGGTGCTCGACGGCGCGGAGGTGGGCGACCGCTGCATCGTGGCCGCCGGGGCGGTGGTGAAGTCGGGCACCCGGATCCCGGACGGTGCGCTGGTAGTGGGCAATCCCGGACAGATCAAGGAGGATCGGGTCAAGGATCTCACCATGAACTGGTACGGCGCACTCATGTACATCGCGCTCGGTCACATGTACCGGGACGGCGCCACGGAATTTCCGGTGGAAGCCCTGCTCGCGGCGGCCGAGGAGTTGCGGACGAAGTATCCCATGCCATAGGGAAGATCGAGGCAGGACCTGTCGTCATTCCAGCGAAAAAGGCTGTGTAAGATTGCGAAAAGGGTTCCCATGTAACGAGAATGAATGAGCGCCAATGCCGTATAGCAGCCCGTTGAAAAACCCGGAATTGGCAGCCTGTTCAAAAATGATGAGATGCAAG
>JBKHBM010000145.1:0-10245 GCA_046542385.1 Desulfatibacillaceae bacterium
ATGCAAGGCGCGCGAATTTCGAGGAACAAGGCGTACTTGCGGTACGTCGCGTTGACGAGAAATGACGCGCAACGCCGCAGATCGCGTTTTTCAACAGGCTGTCACGGCGGCAAAAAACATGCGAGACAGAACCGACAACCCTCATCAAGGCACCGGCTTCGGAGCCGACCTTCGGGAAAATGCCGATACGGCAACAAACCCCGAGGCGTTTCGGGCGTTGTTTGCCAGCGCGGGCATCGGCGCTGCGCGGGTTTCCCTGGAGGGACTCCTCCTGGACACCAATCCCGCGCTCTCCCGCATGCTGGGATACTCCAGGGAGGAGCTTGTCGGGCTGCACCCCGAAACCATATCCCATCCCGACGAAATGCCCCTTGACGAAGCCCGTTTTTCGAGCCTGTCCTCGGGCGACATAAAGCATTACCAACTGGACAAGCGATACATTCGCAAGGACGGCAGCGTGTTCTGGGGCCGCCTCGAAATCTGGCCCGTGTTCGACGGCGACGGCGCCCCCGTCGAGATGATCGCAGTGGTCCAGGACGCCAGCGAGTTCAAACGGACCGAACAGGGATACCTCGAAAGCGAACGACGTTATCGCACCCTGGTGGAGGAATCCCCCTGGAACGTGTCCGTGGTGCAGGACGGGCATTACGTGTACCTCAATCCGGCAACCCGCAAAACCCTGGGTATCGAGCCGGAGACGGACCCCAGGCATGTACAGCTCATGGAGACCATCGCTCCCGAATACCGGGACATGGTTCGCGAACGGATCGCCGCGAACCTGGACGGCACGGCCAATCGCGATGTTGAAATGCGTGTCCGGCGCCCGGACGGAACCATGGTTGACATTGTGTCCACGTCCCTGCCCATTGAATACGACGGCAGGGCCGCAAGCCTGGTTGTAGGCGTTGACGTCACCGAGGCCAAAAAGGCCCGTCAGCAGCTGGAACGGGAGCGCGCCAGATTCTACCGACTGCTGGACCTGCTTCCCGCGTATGTCCGGCTCCAGGACGCGAATTACAGGGTCCGGTTCGTCAACGGGCGCTTTCGCGAGCTGTTCGGCGAACCCGGAGACAAGTGCTGTTACGAGGCCATGTACGGCCAGGAGACCCCGTGTGAAGACTGTTCGACGCAAGAGGTTTTTAAAACCGGGTCCTCTTGCGCCTGGGAATGGACGGACGCCAGCGGCCGCTGCTTTCAGGTTTACGTGGCGCCGTTTCCCGCCGAGCAGGGCGAACCCATGGCGCTCGTGGTCGGCATGGAGATTACGGAACGCAAGAATGCTGAACGGGCCCTGGCCCAGGCCGAGAAGGAAAAGGCCACGGTGCTGGGAGCCATGACCGAGATGGTGGCCTTCCTGGACACCGGGCACAGGATCATCTGGGCCAACCAGGCCGCCGGGGAATCCGTCGGAGCCACGGCGGAAGCCCTGGTAGGCAGGTTGTGTCACCGGATATGGCACGATTCGGACACGCCCTGCGAGGGGTGCCCCGTAGAAAGATGCCTGGTATCCGGTACACTCGAGGAGGGCCACATACTGACGCCGGACGGCAGGGTTTTCATGATCCGCGCCAACCCGGTGATGGACGAAAAGGAGAGGATTGTCGGCGTGGTGGAGTTCGGCATGGACGTCACCCAGCGATACCAGGCGGAGGAAGCCCTTCGGGAGTCCGAGGACAAGTATCGAAAGCTCGTGGAAAACGCATGCGAGGGCATCGCGGTGGTGCAAAACGGGCAATTGCGGTTTGTGAACCCTTACTGCTCCGAGCTTCTGGGCTCGGATGTCGCGGCCCTGGCCGGCGCGAGTTTCCGGGACTTCATCCACCCCAGCGACCGTGGAGTCGCCGACTTTCCGGACGGCTCGGCCTGGCGGCGGCTTCCGGACCATGCGAATCAGGAAATACGGATTCTGCCTAAAACCGGGGAGATGAAGTGGGTGCAGGTCAGGGGCGTGCCCATAGAGTGGGTCGGCCAGTCCGCGACCCTGTACTTTTTGACCGATATCACCGAACGCAGGCGTATGAGCGAGGAACTGCAGGCCGCCCACGTCGAGCTGGAAACGCGGGTGGAAGGAAGAACCCGGGAACTCAAGGACACCACGCAAAGGCTGAAGCGGGAAATCGAGGAGCGCAAATTGCTCGAGCAGCACCTGATTCGTTCCGAACGCCTGGCCGCCACCGGTCAGCTTGCCGCCTCGGTGGCGCACGAGATCAACTCCCCGCTTCAGGCGGTTTCGGTGCTTCTGGACACCATGGGAAAGTCCTCGCCAACGGATTCAGGGATGCTGGAGAGCGTTGAACTGCTGCAGGGCGCGTTTTCCTCGATCAAGACCACGGTCAACAACCTGCTGGACCTGAACAGGCCGGGAAGCGAGGACTTTCAGTATGTGGACCTCAACCTCATCGTGAAGAAGACGGCGTCGCTTACGGCGAGCCTGCTCAGAAAGAGCGGCATCACCATGGAGCTGGCCATTGATCCGGGCCCCGTTGGCGCGCATGGTTCGCCGCGCCAGATAAACCAGGTCCTTTTGAACCTGGTGAACAATTCGGTGGAAGCACTCGGGAACCGAACCCTGTCCGAAGACGGGGATGGGGGCCGGTCCGCCCCGGGGCTGATCCGGATATCCACGTACACCGAAAAAGACAACGCGGTGCTGGTGGTGCTGGACAATGGCCCCGGCATCCCCCCCGAGGACCTGCACAGGGTCTTCGACCCTTCCCACACCACGAAAAAGGCCATGGGCATGGGGGTGGGCCTGTCCGTCTGTCACGACATCATACAGGCGCATGACGGCCGGATCGTGGCGTCCAACATGCCCGGAGGCGGAGCCCGCTTCCAGGTCTTCCTGCCCCGCCGATTGCGATAACCCGATGCGTCCCCAATCCGCGCCATCCACCCCATGAAAGGACAGGACCCGCGGCGGGCAGCCGACGGGTCCCAGGGAGACAGGCTATATGTGAAAGGGTTGTAAACCCTGGATTTTCCCTTGGCGCTTCGTTACGCCCGCGGAACGACCTACGGGCGACGAAGCGCAACGCAACGGATCGCGTTCCCGGACTGCCCCCGCTGTCCCGGCCCCCGGCGGCCACAGGCTGGCCGGGGACGATGAGACGCAAGGCGCGCGAGTCGCGAGGAGCAAGGCGGACCAGACGTACGGCGCGTCGACGAGCCACGAAGCGCAACGCAGCCGATCGCGTTCCCAGCCAGCCTATGCCTTGAAGCGACCCACCAGCGACGACAACGTATCCCCCAGCTCAGCCAGATTCGCCGAGGACTCCTCCAGCTGCTTGGCCCCCTCGGCGTTATTGGACGTGCCCAGCTTGATGCTCTCCATGGCCTCCACCAGCTGGTCCATACCCACCATCTGCTGCCTGCTGGACGCAGCAATCTGCGTGGCCGCCTGCACGGATTCCTCGATGCTCCTTGCAAGCGCGGCTATGGCCTCGCCCGATTGGGCGGAAAGGTCCACGCCCGCCTCCACGGCCTTGGCCCCGCGCTCCGTCGCCATGACCGCGGCGCTGGTCGCCTTCTGGATCTCGTTCAGAATGTTGCGCACCTGCTCGGTGGCCACCTTGGATTCGTCGGACAGCGACTTCACCTCCTGCGCCACCACGGCAAACCCCTTGCCATACTCGCCGGCCTTGGCCGCCTCGATGGAAGCGTTCACCGAAAGCAGGTTGCTCTGGTTGGCAACGTCGTTCACCGCGTTGATGATCTCCCCGATGCTCTGGGTCTGCTCGCTCAGCTTGACGATACTCTCCGCGACGTATTCCATCTCCTCCTTGATGCGGTTCATCCCCGCGATGGCGTCCTCGGTCGCCTTCCTGCCCCGGCCCGCCACCTTGGAAACCGTTTCCGCGCCCTCGGCCACGGTCTCGGCCTTTTCCACCGAGGTCTGCACTGTCTGCTTGACCTCTTCGGCAGTGGTGGATATCTCGCTCACGGAACTGGACGTTTCCATCGAACTGGTCGCGAATTCACTGGAGGTCGAGGAAATCTGGCTGGTCGCGGAAGCCAGGGTGTTGGCCCCCTCCAGCAATTCCCGGATCATGCCCTGCAACTTGTCGATGAAGGTGTTGAACCAGCCGGAGAGCTCGCCGATCTCGTCGCTGGTATTGACCTCGAGACGCGTGGTGAGATCCCCCTCGCCCTCGGCGATGTCACGCAGACTGTCGGCCACCCTGCGCACGGGCCTGATGATGAAGCTGTCCGTCATGAACCACATGCCCAGGCCCAGGATCACCACCACCAGGATGCCTATGAACACCAGGTTGTTACGCACGCTTTGCGCGGACTCGAACAACTCGGCGTTGGGGGCGACCACCGCCGCTGTCCAGTCCCTGGCACCGACGGGCTGGATCGTGGCCAGCATTGCCACACCCTTGTCCTCGTAGTCGACCATGCCCTCGGTTTTTCCCAGAAACCGGGAACCATAGGCCTCCTCGGACAGGTTTTGCTCAAGGATCCTGCCCTTGTCCGGATGCGCGATCACCACGCCTTCCCCGTTGTAGATGAAGGCATGGCCCGTCTCGCCCACCTGGATGCGGGATAGCAGGGTGTCCGTGAAGCGGGAAAGGTCCACAACGGACACCAGGACGCCCACTGTCTGATCGTCGACCCTGACCGGGTGGGCCAGCGCGAAAAACGGGTTGCCCGTGTCCAGGCTGCGATCGACTTTCGAGATATTGGGAGTTCCCTTCGCGGCAGTCTGGAAGTACTCCCGCTTGGCCACGTTGATGTTTCCGATGACTCTGGTGTTGGACGCCGCAACCAGGTCGCCATTCAGATTCGCCAGGTACACCAACTCGTAGAAACCGTAGGTTTCGTCCAGCTCCAGGAGCACCTTGTTGGCCTCTTCGCGGGCGGACCGGCCCACGAAGGTGTCGGGAACGGCATTGGCGTACACGTCCTGCCCGGCCCACAGCGACAGGTCGATCTCGTTGCGCTCGATCCAGGCCTCCAGGTTGTCCGACGCGGTTTGGGCATACGCCGTCATCTCGTGTATGGCTTCCTGCTCCAGCGCGTTTTTCGAGGTCACGTAGGACACCACCACGGCCACGGTCATGCCGGCCACCACCAGTGCCAGCGTGGGAATCAGGAACTTGTTTCTCAAACTGAACTTCATACGATTCGTCCCTTTCTCCGAAATGTTGGCCACCCCCCGTTTCCACGGAGATGAAACGGGCCTGAACGTGTCAGTGAATTGTTTGCTCTGTCCGATTTGTCCGGATGAAATCACCGGCGTGAAAAACGGTCGTCCGGGTGTTCGCCCGGAGAAGTACTCTGCCCGCATCGCGGTAGCTGAATAACATGAACCGTGCCATTCAGGGACGCGAGGATGAAAATCGATAAGTTAGGTATTATTTTCGGAAGGTTGAGCCACAAGGTATCTTTTGAGAAGATCCGGGAAGGGCCGGAAATGCAGTCCCGAATCCGGGACATGTACCAGGCAGGGATGGAAGCCGTTCCCGATTCCGGGACAGAAAAAAGCCGGACCCCCTGAAGGGTCCGGCCGGGATAGCGCGCGGGATCGACGTTCGAAACCGGGCTCAGCCTCTTTCGTTCATCTCCCGGTAATGGGTGAACAACTCGTGCAGGCTGCGCTGGGGCTTGAAGTCGAATGTCCTGGCGAACTTTTTGCCGTCGATGATCACGGGGTACTTGAAGTAGTTGACCAGATAGCTGGGCAGCCTCCTGGACCGGAACATGCGGCTGATGGCCTGGGGCACGGCGCTGGGGATGGAGGGCAGGGGCACGCCGCTGATTCCGCACTCGTCCAGCACCTTCCTGTATGGAACCCAGTCGTCGGGAGCCACGTTGTAGATGCCGGGCACGTTTCTCTTGTAGGCCTTGACGATGGCGTCGGCCATATCCTCCACGTGGATGAACTGCATCACCGGATTGAACCCCCACAACACGGGCGCGTATCTGCTGGAGAGCAGCCGGCCTATGTTGTTGCGGACCCCGGGGCCGCCGATGTTGCACGGCCGGAGTATGGTCAGGTTCAGTTCCGGGTACTTGTACAGGTAGATCTGTGCCAGGTTCTCCAGCTCCACCGAGTCGATCAGGTTCAACGTGAGGTTGGACGCCTTGAGGGGCGTGTCCTCGTTCAGTAGCGCCGGGTTGTAGGGGCTTGCCCCATACACGAAGAACGAGGAGAGGATGATCACCTGGTTCACGCCATACTTGATGGACAGGTCGAGCATCTTCTGCGTGCCCAGCACATTGGCGTTGTACCGCTTGAACCTGTCTATCATGGTGCCGCCGATGCGGCCTATGTGAATGATTCCCTTGATGTCGTGCTTGCGGAATATGTCCTCGAATCCGCGTTTGAGGAAATCCACCTTGTAACTCTGGATGTTGTCGCCGATCTCCACCGCGCGGCGAAAATCAATGGCCACCACGTTGTAGTCATTGGCCAGCCGGGATATTGCCTGTTGCGCCAGGACACCCGCCGCGCCGGTAACCAGGACCTCGGGCTTGTTCCTGTCAGGCATCAGAATATCCCTTTCCTCTCCGAGAGACCCTTGTTGATCAGCGACCGGATGACGTCCTTGACCTGTTCAACACGGCGGGTGACCGACTCCTCGTCGTTCACGTCCCCGGAAAAATGCATGGGCTCGCCAAAGTTCAGCTCTACCCTTGCCGGCAGTGGCATCGGAATGGCAAGCGGCACATAGGGAAGCCCGAGCAGTCTGGCCAGGGGCGCGATGTTGGCCAGGGAAGGCATGGTCTCCTCGCACCCCACCACGCCCACGGGCACGATGGGCGTGTTGTACTGCATGGCGATGTGCATGAACCCGTTGCCGAAACGCTGCAACTGGTAACGCTTCCTGTACAGCTTGCCCGAACCGCGCACGCCTTCGGGAAAGACGATCACCGCCTCCTCCCGTTCCAGCATGCGTATGCAGTTCACCGGGTCGCCGATCACGGCCCCCACCTCGTTAAGCCAGTTGCCGATGAAAGGCACCGTGGGGAAGAACCGTTCGATCATGGCGCGTGGCGCCCGCGGACCCATGGGATTGGTGGCCATGGCCACGCCGATGAGGGTGCCGTCGAAAGGCAACTGGCCGCTGTGGTTGGCGACAACGAGAACCCGGCCGCTGGCGGGCACGTTTTCCAGTCCGTGGGCTTTCACCCGGAAATAATTGTCATACAGGATCTTGAGCAGTGCAAAGCCGAGCTTGCTGCTCTCCTTGTCAAATCCCCACGGGTCGTTTCCGAAGGTTCCGACCTCCTTGGGAATCTGCTCCAGAATCTCCTCGATCTTCCGGGACACGAAGACCTTCCTGGCGACACTGCCTACCACGCTCATGATACGTCTCCCCCTTTGTGCCGGCGCCCCCGGTTGCCGTGGGTCAAGCCAGGGCCTTTTCGGGAACCGACGCGGAACCCGCCGTGCGGGGCGGGAATGGTTGGTCTGGTTTGCAAAACAGGGATTTTGCCACGATGGTTATACGGATAGTTTGTGCAAATAACAAAAAGACCATACCCAATGGTGGTATGTCAAGAACAAAGCCCGCGGCTGACGTCGTGGATTCCTGACCAACGGTGGCAACAGGAGGGCGCCCAACGATGTCGCGCTGTCCGCACCCGGCTACGGATTTGCCTATTGGCGCCCGTTTTCGACACCAGGACAAAACGGACACTCGAACGGCATGGGAAAACCGGGCCGGGTGCGAAATTCCCGTCTGAACACCCTCCATTTTCCCCTTTCGCGTTTCCGGTCCTCTTTTCATCGCCGCGCCCGGCCGCCCGGTCGTCCGCATGATGGCGCTCACCCTTTTGTTGACCGGGTATCTCTTCTGTGGTAGGCCAAACGACCCTGGCACTTGCATTGCCGGGGCCGACACGATTCCCCCAACCGGAGTGAACAAACATGGCACTGGATGAAAAAGTCATTTCCGAAGCGATAGTCAGCGAGTATTTCAAGAAGTTCAAGGACAGCCTGGACCTGGACGTGGCCATCGTGGGCGGCGGCCCTTCCGGCATGACGGCGGCGCGCTACCTGGCGGAGCGGGGCCGCAAGGTGGCCATGTTCGAGCGCAAGCTGTCCGTGGGCGGCGGCATGTGGGGCGGCGGGATGTGCTTCAACATCATCGTGGTCCAGGAGGAGGGCAAAAGGCTCCTGGACGAGATCGGAGTACCGGTCGAGAAGTACAGGGACAACTACTACACCGCCGACGCGGTCGCCGCCACCACCACCCTGGCTTCCAGGGCCTGCATCGCGGGAACGCGGGTGTTCAACTGCATGAGCGTGGAAGACGTGATGCTGCGGGAGGTGGATGGCGAAAAGCGGATCACGGGCCTGGTGATCAACTCCTCGCCCGTGGAGATCGCGGGCCTGCACGTGGACCCGCTGGTCCTGGAATGCAAGGTCGTCATCGACGCCACGGGACACGCCATCGAGGTGGTCCGCACGCTGATGCGCAAGAACGACGTGAAACTGATGACGCCCACGGGCGACATTCGCGGCGAGCAGTCCATGTGGGCGGAGAAGGCGGAGACCGACACCATCGACAACACCCGGGAAGTCTTCCCCGGCCTGTACGTCGCGGGAATGGCGGCCAACGCCGTGTTCGGCTCCTACCGCATGGGCCCCATCTTCGGCGGCATGCTGCTGTCCGGGGAGAAGGTGGCCAGGGAAATCCACGAGCGCCTCGGATAGCAGCCTGTTGGTTAACGCGATCTGCGCGGTACGCGGCGCGTTTTCTCGTCGATGCGGCGTACGCCGGGTACGCCAAACTCCCCGGAATTCGCGCGCCCTGCATCTCATCGTGTTTGAACAGCCTGCGGATTCCGGGTTTACAACGGACTGTCAGCCATGAGACCGGCCATCGATTACAGCGTGTACCTGGTCACGGACCGGCCCCTTTGCCGGGGCCGGGACCTGGAGTGGGTGGTGGCCGAGGCGGTGGCCGGCGGGGCCACCGTGGTACAACTGCGTGAAAAGTCCATGGACACCCGGGACTTTTACGAACTCTCCCTGCGGCTCCGAACCCTGCTGGACAGGTCCGGGGTCCCCCTCATCATCAACGACCGCGTGGATGTTGCCCTGGCCTGCGGCGCCGCGGGCGTCCACGTGGGCCAGTCCGACCTTCCCTGGAAGGAAGCACGCCGGCTCATGGGTCCCGACGCCATCGTGGGCCTCAGCGTGGACACCGTGGAACAGGCGGCGGAAGCCGAAAGCGCGGACGTCGACTACCTGGGCATTGGCCCGGTTTTTGCCACCACTACCAAACCGGACGCGGGAGAACCGCTCGGAGTGGACGGATTCGCCCGGTACCGGCAGGTGTCCTCCAGGGAGCTCGTGGCCATCGGCGCGGTGTCGCATGAAAACGCCGAAGCCGTGGCCAGGGCCGGCGCCGACGGCGTCGCCGTGGTCAGCGCCCTGTGCGCTGCCGAGTCCCCCCGCCGCGCGGCCGCCCTTCTGGCGCAGGCCGTGCGGGCCGGCAGGGGCAGGGCATGACCGGTGTCACGTTACACCCGGCCTGACGTTACCCCCAAGCGGTTCTCCTCTTTGCCAGCCAACAATTCAGTCGACAGAGGAGACCAACCATGCCGGTATTCCAGTGGAGAGACGCCTACAGTGTGAACGTCCGCCAGATCGACAACGAGCACAAGCAGCTTTTCGACCTGGCCAACGAGATGTACGACGCCATGTACGCCACCAAGGGGGCTGATGTCCTGGGCCCGATCCTGAACCGCCTCGTGGACTACGCCGGGACCCACCTGTCCAACGAGGAACGCCTCATGCAAACCTACGGCTATCCGGACTTCGCCGCGCACAAGCGCGCCCATGACGAACTGAGGAAAAAGGTCGGGGAATACGTTGAGAAGACCAAAAGCGGGGAGGGAGAAACCTTCATCGAGGTGGCCCGGTTTTTGGGCGACTGGCTTCGCAGCCACATCCAGCAGGTGGACAGGAGATACACCGAGCACCTGAACGCCAGGGGCCTGACCTGATTCCGGCGGCGGGCCTGACGGCGAACGGCGGGGAATGACGACAGACGCGCGGGCGGGCGCCCCGGAGGGCGAAAAATCCTTTCACCCACCGGGTGAAACGAAGAGTTGTTCAAGAACCCGCAAAAAGTCCGATTTATGGGGTTCTTGAAAGTTGTTTCAATATTTTCGTCACGGATTCAGGTGAAAAAGCACAACCCGCCCTGGGCCACGTCCCGTCCGGGTGCGGCCCGTATCAGCCTGTTGAAAAACGCGATCTGCGGCGTTGCGCTTCATTTCTCGTCA
>JBKHBM010000146.1:0-10225 GCA_046542385.1 Desulfatibacillaceae bacterium
GCCTCGTTCATCATCTGGAACATGGCCCGCATGCCTTTGTTCTCCTCGCCCAGCAGGGTGCCCCGGCACTGGCCTTTCGCGCCAAGGATCATGACGCACGTGGCATTGCCGTGGATGCCCATCTTCTCTTCCAGGCGATCGCAGTACACGTCGTTGGGCTCTCCCAGGCTGCCGTCGTCATTCACCCAGATCTTGGGAACCGCGAACAGGGAGATACCCTTGGTTCCCTCGGGCGCGCCTTCGATGCGGGCGAGTACGGGGTGGATGATGTTCTCGACCAGGTTGTGGTCGCCCGAGGAGATGAAGATCTTCTGGCCCCGGATCGTGTAGGTGCCGTCGCCATTGGGGGTGGCCGTGGTGGTCAGGGCGCCGACGTCGGAACCGGCCTCGGGTTCGGTCAGCAGCATGGTGCCGCCCCAGACGCCCTTGTACATCTTCTCCAGGTAGAGTTCCTTCTGCTTGTCCGTGCCGAACACCTCGACGAGGTGGGCCGCGCCGTGGGACAGGCCGGGATACATCATGAAGGACATGTTGGCGCCCACGAAGTACTCGCTGGCCGCCTGGGCCAGGATCACGGGCATTCCCTGCCCACCCACTTCCGGGTCCTCGGTCATGGCCAGCCATTCGCCCTCGCAGTAAAGCTCGTAGGGACGGCGGAAGCACTCGGGGACGATGACCTGCCCGTTGTCGTCGATGTGACAACCGGTCTCGTCGCCTTCCTTGTTGGTGGGAAGGATCTCCTTGATGGCCAGGTTCCTGGCCTCGGAGATGATCAGTTCAATGGTCTTCTTGTTGAACTCGGCGTACTTTTCGTACTTGGACAGCTTGTCCGCCTCCATCTGCTCGAAAAGCACGAAGTCGACATCCCTTCGATCCGCGATTTGTTGTGCCATTTGCTTCTCTCCTTTGTTGTACCTATTGCCTGCCGCCCGGCGGGGCGGGCGGTGGATTATGCAGCGCGCCGCGCGCTTTGCGTTCGTTCAGTCCCCTTGGTCGGGGACCGTGGAAATTCGAGTGAAAGCTCGAAAAAGTCCGTTTTTTCTTACGTTAATTTTTAGTGAGAGGCAACCCAAAAATGAGGAATCGCATCAAGGCTTGTACCGCATATGACGCAATGTGTCAATGGCTTTCATCAGGCAAAAAGCCTTGCTTTGAAGGTATTTCAGCGGGTGTGTCATCCTCGCCGTCCTTCGACTTGCGTCATGAGAACGCATTCATTTTTTTCACACAACTGTCGAATCTCCAACCCGTATGGTCCGTTTACCAGCCTGGAAACCGAACGGCCGGACGGTTCCCGCCCACCTTGCGGAAGACCCGACCGGTGATTCTCGCCCCTCACAAACACAGGCAACAACAAAACATGGAGTGGAATCATACAAAAGAAAACAGGCGGCGCGCCATTGCTCAAACACCCGGCTTCCGGCGCCGGCAATCTGTCACGGCGGGGCAAGGACCCCGGCGCTGCCAGCCATGCTGTTCATTCGAGCGGACAGGGGGGTTAAAAAAAGAGACCCGGAAGTCCATGGCATCACCCATGGGTCCCGGGTCGTTTGCGGTTTCCATACCGAGGCTGAATGTGCGCTCAACGCATCGTGATGGAAACGACCTCCATTTTCGCGACCCTGCGGCCACTTTCGACGGACAGGATGAACACGTCTTTTTCATGGATCGCTGCCCCGGCAAGTTTCCGCATGCCTGTATACATGGAGGCATCAACGACCTCGTCGAACGGCCGGGCCGTCTTCACGGCCAGGACGCCCGGAGCCGTGTGCAGGGAGACGACGTCGTTCGCCTGTGTGAGGTACAGGTGCAGCCCCTGTTCCCTGCCCACCCAGTCGCCCTTGATCTCGCCGGACAGGATGTCCAGGCCGTTGGTGGGCGCCCTGTGGTGAGTCAGGGCCAACACCGCGTCCCGAGTTTCGCACGTTGTACAATCCGGACCCAGGGCCGTGGAGTTGTCAGCCGCGTTCACCACGTAGCGCACCTCCACCTTTCGCAGCCTGTACAGTACGGCGGTGGGCAGCCGGTTTCTTTCCGAGGACAGGGAGGCGAACATTTCCACGCGGGTGTGAACCGGCGAGATGAAGCCGACCACGTAGTCGCCGACGGGAAGACTTGTGTGGGTGTAGGCGCCGGTGGCGTCGGCCTCCGTTGACAGGTCCGGGCCCGCCGGCCTGCGGAAGAAGCTCACCTCGACGGCCGGGACGCCGTGCCCCGTTCCCGCTTCCACGATCCGTCCGGCGGCGGTGACCATGTCATGGGGCCGGTCCCGGCGCTCCAGCACGATGGTTTCCGTCACCTCGGTCAACCTGCCAGCGGCCACTTCCACAGTGAACTCCACGGGTTTGTAACCGTATTTCTCAAACCGGATGGCCACCGGCCCCGAATCCACGGCAAAATACAGTTCCTTTTCCTTGAGAGAGGAGTTCCACGCGGCGCTCACCGAATCGCCGACCGAGTACATCACCCCGCTGGGGACGGCTCCGTCACTGGTTCGCACCTCGCTCAGGAGGGCCACGAACCCCCGGTCCACGCCGGGCCGTTCGAGATTGTCATATTCCAGTGTATGCCGGGTGAATCCGGCCATGTCGCCCATTTTCCAGTAAACGTCGGCAAGCTGCTTGTGGGCCCGCGCCAGGTCCTCCCTGCCCAGTCCCAGTTCGACGGCGCGAAGCAGGTGTTCCAGCGCCCGGCCCGGACGACCGGATCCCTGGTTTCCAATACCCGCCACCAGGTGGAGGTCCGCGGAATCGGGCTGGTACTCCAGCCTCAGGTCAGCGGCCCGGGCCACGGCTTCAAAGTCGTCGGCCTCCAGGGCCCGCCAGGGGTCCACGCGGTATGCCTCGGCCATGTCCGGCCCGGCCAGCACGAAATCATACACCCTGTTCCCCAGAATCAACGCGTACATCCCCCGGGGCGCATGCTCCAGGCCCAGCAGCACGAAGGGACGGTCCGCATCCATCCGGACCACGACCGGCTCCACCGCCGCCTGGTACCCCCACACCATCGGAGGACGCACTCCCGCCGTCATGTCTCCCGGCTCGGACGATGCCGTGCGCTCGAGCGCCCTGATGCTGAAAGCCGCATCGGCATACTGCTTCCCGTACAGGGCCAGCCGAGGCACGTGGGCAGGAACCACGTTGGCCCCGAGATGCCGGACTCCGCCATAATCCGCCACGCCCGAAGCTGGAGCCAGCCACTGGTAGGGACGGGTCGCCGCTGACAGCACTCCCGGGGCCGGGGGCGTTTCCCACAGCCTCACGTCGGCAAGGGCCTTGTCACCTTCCGGAAAATCCAGACGCACGTTCCTGCCCGCGTATCCGGCCCTGGAAAACGCCACGCTCCAGGCGCCCGGCTCGCAAACCAGTCTGTATTCGCCGGCTGAATCGGTCACGGCGGACAGATCCACGCTCGTCAGGTTGACCGCCACCCCCGCCACGGGAAGGCCGTGCTGATCCACGACCCTGCCCGTGAATTCGGGGTCTCCGCAACCGGCCAGGACCACGGCGCACCACAACATGAAAAACACCGGGAGAAGCTCTCGTTTCATGCTCACCTCAAAACGCCTCGGGGGCGGATGTATTGATACCTGAAACAGGCATGGCAAAAGCCTGACCGGGGCACGAAGCGCTTGCGGCCTGAATGCGCGGCGCCATCCTTCCCCGTGGCCGAAAAGCCTTTCAACCGGAATCGCGGGCGGACGCCCCGCGTTGGCGCCACGATCCCGTGTCCCGGCCCTTTTCGGAATCCCGGGATTTCTCCGGCCTCCCGCGGACCGGTTCGATGCGCACGGGCACGCCGCTGAAGACGGCGGTGCCGCAAACCGCGTCCACCAGCCTCTGGTCCGTTATGTCGTTTACACTGACTCCGGGCTGCTTTCGCGCCACGGACAGCCTGACCCCGGGCCGGTCGTGGCCCCACCCGTGAGGGATGCTGACCACGCCCGGCATGATGTCGGACGTGAGTTCGGCGGGCAGTTCCACGGCCCCGACCCTGGATTCCACCCGGACCATGTCCGCGTCCTCGATTCCGTGGATCCTGGCGTCGCCCGGATGTATCATGACGGTGCATCGGTTCCTCGGGTCCATGAGGCTTGGGGCATTGTGCATCCATGAATTGTTGGAACGAAGATTCCGGCGCCCGATGAGCAGCATGTCAAAGCGTCTGGGCTTGCTCTCCCTGGCAAAGAACACAGCCTCGACCCGACCCAGGTCTTCCAGGAACACGGAGGGGGCGACGTCGATTTTCCTGTCCGCGGTGAACAGCCTGCGGGGCAGGCAGGGCGAAAGGGGGCCCAGATCGATTCCACGGCGGGATTTTTTCAACCCCTTGAGGCTCACCCCCCTGCCCAGCGGATTGAACCGGTCCCCCCACGGGCCCATGCGCAGAGCCAGGTCCAGCATCCGGTCCGGCGTGGCCAGGGCGTACAGGGCTTTTTTCACGGGATTTTTCTCGAGCCGCCACACAAGGCTCCTTATGATCTGCCAGTTGTGCATCACGTGATCCGGCGGCTCGAAAACCGGTTCGTCGTACCTGGCCCGGTTACGCACGGCAAAAGGCGCCAGCGCCACGTCGTAATGGGAGTGCTCCAGGAAACCGGAAGGCGGCAGGATCACGTCCGCGTGACGGGTGGTTTCGTTCACGTACCAGTCGATACTGGCCATGAAGTCCAGCTCGGGCAGGGCGTCGTCAACCAGTTTTCCATTGGGGGCGGACAGCACCGGGTTCCCGGCCACCGTGAGCAGAGCGCGAACCTGTCCCTCGCCGGGGACGGACATCTCCTCGGCCAGGGCCGCCACCGGGAACTCGCCCGCGAATTCGGGGAGGCCTCGCACCCGGCTCCTCCACTTGTCGAGGTGCCCGTGTTCATTCACCAGGGCGGCAAGGGCCACGAAGTCGGCCGCGGGCTTTGTGAACATGTGCCCCCCCGGTTCGTCCATCCTGCCGCATACGATGTTGAGGCAGTAGATCAGCCAGCTTGCCGTGGCCCCGAACTCCTGGCACGCGGTACCGATGCGGCCGTAGCAGACGGCGTTGTCGGCAACGGCGAAGTCCCGCGCCAGTTGCCGGATGGTCCCGGCGGGTATTTCGCATGCGCCCGCAACGCGCTCCGGCGGATAATCCGCCGCCGCCCTCCTCAGTTCCGTCATGTTTTTTACATGAGGGGCGAGTCTTCCGGGATTGTCCAGCCCCTCCTCGAACACGGTGTGGATCATGGCCAGCAGCAGCAGGACGTCCGAACCGGGCCGGATGAACACGTGCTGGTCGGCGTGCCGCGCGGTTTTGGACCTGTAGGGGTCGACCACGACAATCCTCCCACCACGTTTTCGAATTTCCTGGAGATGCCGGCGAGGGCCTCCCGAGGACATGATGCTGCCTCCCGAGACCAGGGGATTGCCGCCGAGTATCAGAAAATGCCGTGTCCGGCCAACATCCGGAATGGGCAACAGGGCCATGTTGCCGAACATGAGGTACGCGGCGACCATGAGAGGCAACTGGTCCGCCGAGGAGGCGGAATAGCGGTTTTTGGTGTCCAGGCACCAGAAAAGGGGCGCCAGAAACAGAAACGCGCCATGCAGGTGGGCGCAGGGGTTTCCTATGTATAACCCCACGGAATCCTTGCCATGCCGCCTCCTGACCCGGGACAGGCCCCGGGCGCAGGCATCCAGCGCCTCGTTCCAGGAAACCGGGACCAGTTCCCCGTTTTTGCGGACAAGCGGCCGGCGCAGACGGTCCGGGTCCTCGTGGAGGTCCTTGTGCGCCAGGCCTTTCGGGCAGATGTGGCCCTGGCTGAAAAAATCCCCTGAATCTCCGCGAATCTTCACCACCCGACCGTTTTCGGTGGTGATTTCGAGGCCGCACATGGATTCGCACAGGTTGCAGGTTCTAAGATGGATGTTACTTTCGGCCTCCTCCATGGACACCTCCCGGCGGGACCATCAAGGCCCCGGTTGACAGCCCGTTGAAAAACCCGGAATTGGCAGCCTGTTCAGAACGACTAGATGCAAGGTGCGCGAATTTCGAGAAGAAATGCGTACTTACGGTACGTCGCGTCGATGGGAAATGAGGCGCGTACTGTGCAGATCGCGTTTTCCAACAGGCTGGTTGACTGTATCCTGAATCCGTGAGCGGGCTCAGGCAGTGTGGGTGCAAGAAAATGAACCGCCAGCCGGCCTCCATCGCCGCGGGTCGAGGTTTTCAACTCGCTGTTATAGCGGTCGTTCGTTCGCCGTTTGCCTTCTTCTTACACTCGGGCGGCCGTGAAAACAAGACCCTGTGTTGCGTACCTCGAACAATCCCATTAGAATGCAGTGCCATCCCCCTCCCCTTTTGCGAAAGCCTACGAAAATGTCTTACAGATACAAACTGCTCCTGCTTTTTCTTGCCATCTCCGTGGTGCCTGTAA
The DNA here is from genome assembly GCA_046542385.1 of Desulfatibacillaceae bacterium. GTDB lineage: Bacteria > Desulfobacterota > Desulfobacteria > Desulfobacterales > Desulfatibacillaceae > JBKHBM01. The sequence goes on from JBKHBM010000146.1 coordinate 6,407, forward strand.
TCGGCATGCGCACCTTTGGCATCACCCAGGTCAAACAGATGGGTGACGAACTGGTCCGGGCAGTGCGCACCGAGCGGATGGGCCACATGGCCGAGCGGTTCGAGTCCGCGGTTGCCGTGGCTGCCGCAAACCTGGAACGCGAGGTGCGCCAGGTGGATTCCGCGGCCTCCTTTCTTGCCCGGGAGATGTCCGGGGCGATGTTGCGGCGGGAATGCGGGTGCGGGGAAAGCGCCTGCGTCGTGTACGCTTACGGGGCGGCCGATGAATGCCCCCGTCTTGCCGCGTGCCGGAAGCCGCCACAAGGGACGGAGCTTGCCTCGGCGGGATTTGACGGGGTTTCTCCGGACAAGGGAGGGTGCGAGGTCGCGTGCCGCCTGGCATCGGCGTCCCGGGCGTTTGAAACCGTGTCCAGCCTGCTGGGCGACGTGGTAATTCGGCAGCGGGTCGTCGTACGCGCGGGGAAACAGGGGCTGGCCACCGCGACATATCCCGGAGAACCCGGGCGAGTGGATCCGGGCCGGGGCCTGCCGTTCGGCACCAGCGAACGGGCCATGAACATCGGGTGGAACGGGCCTTTGGCCGCTCCCCTGACAGGGCAACCCGTGCTGGTGCGAAACGCCGCTGTCTTCGGCGCCGATGGCCGGGCCGGGCGCGTGGAGCTCGAGGTTCCGCTGGCCCGGCTGATCGCCGGGGCCACCTTGCACCCGGGAATGTCCGCCGGGGTCCGGCTGTTGGCGGCCTCCTGGTCTGAAACCGATCCAGGCGGCAAGGTCTGGCTTCGCCCCTGGGCAGAGTATGGAGAGCAGGACGGAGCCCCCTGGTGGCGCCTGTACCCCTTGTCCGAGAGGATTGAAGTGGAGGGTCAGGGCACCTGGAAAACCATTTTCAAAATGGTGGAAAACGGTGACACCGGCTTTCACCCCGCCACGTTCGACGGCAGGACCTCCGTTGTGGCCTACACCCCGCTTCCGGTCGACAAATGCGCGGTGTTCATGATCGCGCCAGCCGGGCGCACGGATTCCGGTACGGTCCCGGCGGCGGAAAAGGTCCGGGAACAGATAGGCCGCATCGACCACGTAACCATGGTAATGCTGTTCACCCTTGTGGTCGGCGTCATCATCCTGGCGCTGTTTTTCTCCCGCACCGTCACCCGTCCCGTCCGGAAGATGGTCAAGGCCGCCAATGAACTGGCCGGAGGCAATTTCGATGTCCGGGTCGACATCCAACGGAAAGACGAATTCGGGGAGATGGCCCGGGTTTTCAACACCATGGGGCCCCAGCTGGAGGCTCATTACGAGGTTCGCCAGTCCCTGGCCGTCGCCACGGAGGTACAACAGAGCCTGCTTCCGGCCGAGCCGCCGCGGATCGACGGCGTGGACCTCGCCGGGCGGGCCGTGTACAGCGAGGGCACCGGAGGGGACTATTTCGACTACCTCTGCGTGGGGCCGCCCGTGGACCGGACAATCTGTGTCGTGGTGGGCGACGTGGCCGGACACGGACTGCCCTCGGCCCTGACCATGGCCACGGCCAGGGCCTTCTTCCGCCTCCGCGCCACCGAGGCCGAGCCGCTGCCGGACATCATGGAGGACGTGAACCGCGCGCTGTATCCGGACGTGGAGTCCGGCGGCGGTTTCATGACCCTTTTTTTGGCACGCCTGGACATGAACCGACATACCGTGAAGTGGGTCCGCGCCGGACACGAACCCGCCCTTCTGTATAACACCGATACCGACCGGTTCACTCTGCTGGAAGGCGACGGTCTGCCCCTCGGGGTATTCGAGGACACGGTCTACGTGGACAATGAACACCGCCTGAAGAAAGGCGACATTCTGGTAATCGGCACGGACGGTTTATGGGAGAGCATTCGGCCCGACGGCCAGAGGTTCGGCAAGAAACGATTTCGGGAGGCGGTACGGAACCACGCCGGTCTGGACGCAACAGGCCTGGTGAACGCGCTGCTGCGGGATGTCAGGGAATTCTGCGCGCCCCGGATCCCCGAGGACGACCTGACCCTGGTGGTGGCGAAGATGGTGGAGTGACCAGTGGAATCAACCCGCGCCTTTGTGGATGCCCCATGTGTGGCCGTGAATCCCTGACGAAAGCGCCGTGTCCCGTGTCAAAGCATTGACGAAATCCCGCCTTCGGTTGTGGTACAATGGTCCCGCAATCCGCCACAAAAGCAGCGGACAGCCCCGGGGAAACGGGACGAAGCCCGGCTGACGCCACCGTCCGGCAACCGGTTGGCCATATCCGGTAAAGCGGAACGCTTTTTGCTCATGCTCTGTACGGCAAGGCCGGTACCCGTTGACCGTGCGGAATCGGGCAGGCAATGCAAATCAGGGGGACCAGATGACACGGACGGAACCACAGGTATCCGCAAGGATACTGATTGTCGACGACGACCAGACACTGCGGCAACAGATGCTGGATTCAGTGGCTCTTCTCGGTCATCAGGGAGCGACCGCCGAAAACGGAGAAGAGGCGCTGGGCACTCTTCGGGAACAGGATTTCGACGTGGTCATCACGGACATCAAAATGCCGGGCATGTCCGGGCTCGAACTTCTGGAAGCCGTGAAGAAGGAACACGCGCCAGACGTCATCATGATGACCGGCTTCATCGAGGAATACACTTACGACCGCATCCTTGAGATGGGCGCAAGCGATTTCATATACAAACCCGTCTCTGTCAGGGAACTGAGGGTCCGACTCAAACGCGTGCTGCGGGAACGCAGGCTTTTCGCGGACCGGGAGGCGGCCCATTCCGAACTGGCGTCCGCGCACCGACAACTCACCCGGTACGCCGACGAGCTCAACCGTTCCCTCAACGAACTGCGCGCCGCCCACCAGGAGCTTCTCCGGGTCCGCAAACTGGAATCCATCGGTCAGCTCGCGGCGGGAATCGCCCACGAGATCAACACGCCCATGCAGTACGTGAGCAACAACACGGAATTCGTGGTGGACGCCTTCGACGGGCTGCTGGGCCTGTTGAAGGAGTACCGCCGGGCAATATCGGAAATAAATCCCGACAGGGAGATTCGCAGGCGGATAGCCGAAGCCGAAGAGCAGGCCGACATCGACTACCTGCTGGAGGAGATCCCCCTGGCACTGGAACAGACCGTGGAAGGCATCGGCAGGATTTCCAACATCGTGCACTCGGTGAAACAGTTCGCCCATCCGGGCAGGGACCGGAAGGTGCCCGTGAATATCAACGAGGTGATCGAAAACACCATCACCGTGTCCCGGGGCGAGTGGAAGAACCGGGCGGACATGGTGACCGAACTGGATGACGCCCTGCCACCGGTGAGTTGCGTCCAGGGGGAGATCAACCAGGTGGTGCTGAACCTGGTTATCAACTCGGTGCACGCCATAGCGGAGAACGACGGATTCCGGGAGGACGGCGCCAGGGGCCTGATCCGCATAACCAGCCGCCACCTTTCCCGTTCCGGGGAAGTGGAAATCCGGTTCCAGGACAACGGTTGCGGCATTCCCGACGATCTTCGCCAGCGTGTGTTCGATCCCTTTTTCACAACCAAGGAGGTGGGGGTCGGCACGGGACAGGGCCTCGCCATCGCCCATACCATCATCGTGGAAAAACACGGGGGCTTCATAGACTTCGAGTCCGAGTCCGGCAAGGGCACTACTTTCACCATCCGCTTGCCCGTGGACGGGTGCGAGCCGGTCGATTGATCCCTGGACGATACAAAGCGGTTTCGGCCGGCGTATCGGGTGAATTTCAGCGAACCGGTTTCCGGGTCCCCGTTTTTTTCATCTCCTGATGAACTTCCCTCCAATCCTGCTTCAACCGGTCCTGAATCCGTG
>JBKHBM010000147.1:0-10196 GCA_046542385.1 Desulfatibacillaceae bacterium
CCGACTTAAAAAGGAAGATACCTGAAATCTTTCACAAACGCGTCCAGTTTTGCTAGGGTGTGTCGACATTCAATTGAGCCACAGGCATATTGCCGCTATCAGCACAAACGACTCGTAGGATGAAGCCAGTTTGTCATAGCGCGTAGCAACACGCCTGAACTGTTTGATTTTGCCGTACATACGTTCAACCTGGTTCCGTTCCTTGTACAATATCTTGTCGTATTCGCGAGGGGTCTTTCGATGAGACCTTGGCGGAATTACTGGCTCAGCCTCCATGGCAAGGACAGCGTCGATTATATAATCGGCGTCATAGCCTTTATCGGCCAAGACGGCTTCCCCCCTCTGTCCCTCCAAAAGCTCCAACGCTTGGCTGCAGTCGGCCTTTTCTCCACCAGTTAAAAGGAACTTGGTCGGATTACCCAAGGCATCTGTCGATGCATGGATTTTTGTGCTCAATCCCCCGCGTGAGCAACCTAAAGATTGCGTTTCAGCGCCCCCTTTTTGCACCAGCGGAATGCTGGTGAGCACGCACGATGGTGCTATCGATCATCAGCCATTCCGTATCGGCATCCACCGCTAAAGTATTGAAAATCATTTGCCAAAGACCCTTCTCGGCCCAGCGCCTGAACCGCTTATGAACAGTAGACCAATTGCCACGCTCAAGCGGCAAATCCCGCCAAGGCGCGCCGGTCTTGCCAATCCACATGACCGCTTCAACAAATTGCCTGTTATCGGCTCCTGTACGCCCCGGGTCACCTTCTTTGCCCGGCAACGCATCCTTGATCCTCTCCCACTGGTCATCGCGCATTCTGTGTCGATCTTGCATTGCATACCCTCCTTGGATGCAATGCTATCACATTTCCCCGTGAATGTCGACACGCTCTAACATCTTCTTCGCCATGGTGGTCTCCTTTCGGTTTAGGGGTTGTGGTGCGCTTCCATCTTAACCGATTGGGACCATCCATGGTATTTGGCCAGACTGCTAATTCCGGGTTTTTCAACGGCCTTATAAGCCGGCGCCGGCTCACATCCTGAGGACGATTGCCCCGTCAAGAATGGCGCAGTCGGCACGGCTGCGGATGGGTATGTCGCCGCTCAGTATATGGTACCCGTAGGCGTCCATGCCGTCTCCGTCCCTGTCCACGATCATGCGGCCGCTGTCCATGTGTTCGACCCGCACGTATTCGTGGCTGACTATGCCACTGCCCCGGCTTGCGGGGTTGTGCACGATCAGCAGGTCCGGGTCTTCCCTGCCCATGTAGTCGGCCCCGTATCCCACCAGAGTCACCCAGTGCCCGCCGATACGGCGATATTCGTCCTTCAATCCGTCGTATTTGTACCAGCCCACATTGAGCCATACCGCCGACACCCCGATCATGCCGTCCTTGATCCAGTCAAGGACGGGGACGGAAACACCGGTGCGAAAACGTGAAGGGTGTTCCCTCCAGCCCTGATAGCCGAGGTAGGAGTACCGGTATCCGCAGTCCTCCAGAAACCGGGAGACTCCACGCAGCACCCTTGTTGGCCCGGTGCCGTTTTTCAGGTTCGTGTTCATGTACCGTTTGGAACCCAGGAGCCCAGCGACCAGGGCCTGGGCGTGCCCGGGATCGGCGCTGTCCGGAACCAGGTTCACATATCCCTGCCTGGATAGCAGCATGAAGGAGTTGGACACGGCGACCGGTGCGCAGTATTGCTTGCCGCCTCCAGGAAGATGATACCGGGGTTCGGTCTGGGTCATGTCCGGAATGGCGCGGATCTTCTCGACGTAGGAGGGCGGAAAGGCCTGTGCATTAGCGGCGCCGAACACCAGCAGGAAAAGCACGAGAACGGTTTTTCTTGCCATGCGCGAAGCTCCGTGACCAGGCCCATGTTCGACAACACCGGCGAGACTCTCGCCCTCCCTTGTCCGCTGTTTGACCCCCTCATCCCGGAAAAATTATACGCAAGATGAAGAACCTGCGTCAAGGGTTTTCCGAACGCACGATCGGCGATGTGCCACCTCCGGGCTTTGCGTTTTCCCCATATGGGATTATATTATCCGGCGAGCAGGGGTTCAGAAATCAGCCAGAAAGGATTCGCACGATGAAACTCGCAGTCAGCGGCAAGGGAGGCGTGGGCAAGACCACGTTTTCCTCCCTTCTCATACGCACCCTGGACGACATGGGCAAGAAGGTCCTGGCCATCGACGCCGACCCGGACGCCAACCTGGCTTCGGCCGTGGGCATTCCCGACGGAGACAGGATCACGCCCATCAGCGAGATGAAGGAACTGATCCACGAGCGCACCGAGTCCAAGCCGGGCAGCGTGGGCTCCTTCTTCAAGTTGAACCCCAGGGTGGACGACCTGCCGGAAAAACTGTCGGCCCGGCTCAACAATATCAAGCTCATGCGCCTTGGCGGCGTGGCCAAGGGCGGTGGAGGGTGCATATGCCCGGAGAGCACCCTGTTGAAGGTGCTGGTGAGCCATGTGGTGCTGGCCCGGGACGAGGTGGTGGTCATGGACATGGAGGCTGGCATCGAGCACCTGGGGCGGGGCACGGCCATGGCCGTGGACAAACTCATCGTGGTTGTGGAGCCGGGACGCCGAAGCATCGAAACCGCCCGCCACGTAAGGGAACTGGCAAACGAAATACGCCTCTCCCGCATCGCCGTGGTGGGAAACAAGGTGCGAAACGTGAGGGACGAGGAGTTCCTGCGGGAGCATCTGTCCGACTTCGAATTCCTGGGGTCCATGCCTTATGACCCGGATCTCGTGGAGGCGGACCTCACCGGTACAGCACCGTACGACACGGACGTACCCGCCAAGGCGGCGGTGCGCGAGATGGTGGAACGCCTCATGAACGTGAAGTGACCGAATCGCGACGCCGGGATCTCCATCCGGCGTCGCGTTCCCCATCTTATGGCTCCCGCGCACATTTTCCCGCCGCCGCGCCGCCGCGCACGGAACCGGTCAACTGGACAGTGGACGCGCCAGGGCCTTCTCCGGTATACTCCCTGTCGTGAAAGGGAGTGGCTGAGTCATGGATGGCAACTGGAGGGGGTCGCATCAAGGAGGAATGGGCCGACGATGGTGGATCGCCGTCGCCATGGTGTTCCTGATTGCCGCAGGCATACGGCTCGTGGCGGTTTCGGCCATGGCCGAGCCCCCGGGATCGGACGCCGCGGAATATCACGCCCTGGCTACCGGAGCGGCCGGAGACAGGGCATTCGCTACCAAGCGCCCGCCCCTGTATCCCCTTTTTCTTTCCGCCGTGGCCGGGGCATGGCACCGGATAGGGAACAGGCGTGCCGCCGCCAACGAAATACTGGAGGGGACCGATCATGCCCGAGGATGAACAGGTGGCCAGGGAAGCGACAGCGCCGTACCGATTGGGGAAACTCGTGGTGGTGGTGCCCGCCTACAACGAGGAGGAATCCATCGTCGGGACCGTGGAAGGGCTGCGCGGGGTTGGCCCTGTGCTCAGGGAGGCCACCGGGCTGGACATGTCCGTGTACGTGGTGGATGACGGATCCTCGGACGCCACCAGGGAGCGGGCGATCGGCGCCGGAGCGGACCGGGTATTGCGGCATCGAACCAACCTGGGACTGGGTGCGGCCGTGCGCACCGGTCTGGCCGCTGCGAGAAACGACGGGGCCGCCGTCGCGATAAAGTTCGACGCCGACCTCCAGCATGATCCCGATGACATCGTCGCGCTCGTGGAACCCATACTGGCCGACGAAGCGGACGTGGTTTACGGCAACCGGTGGGAAGCCATGGAGTACACCATGCCCGTTGTGCGCAGGGCCGGGAACGTGGTCTTCACCACCCTCATGCGACGGCTCACGGGATGGCCCCTCAAGGACAGCCAGCCGGGCATCCTGGCCGTCTCCGAGGCGTACCTGCGGGTCTTCTTCCTGCCAGGGGACTACAACTACACCCAGCAGATACTGCTGGACGCCCGGCTCAAGGGCATGCGGTTCGCCCACGTTCCCGTGCGCTTCCAAAAACGCACCACGGGAGCATCCTTCGTCTCCTTTCGATACCCGGCCCGGGTTCTGCCCCAGATAATCATGGTGCTGGTGGGCATCCGGCCCATGATGATCTTCGGCACGGTGGGGCTCCTTTTTCTTCTGCTTGGGGGCGCCGTCTTCTGCGCGGAACTTGCCATGTACCTGATGGGCGATGCGCCCAAACCGGTGGTGCACGTGAACCTCGTGCTGGGCTCGGCCCTGTTTGGCCTGCAGACCCTGTTCTTCGGCCTGCTCGCCCAGTTGATCGTGAACACGCGGCGCAGGGAGTGACCCCGTTACCCGAACCAGCCGGCCCTCCGGCCGTGCGACGGCCTCTTGCACAAACGGACAGTTGGAATGGCAATGGACAGCCTGCAGGAAAAGGAGTTGTTTGACAGGGTTTCCGTCTCGTGGATGAAAAAGGACCTGGTTTCCTACTGCCGCGAGGCGCGGAAGCTCCGGCTTTTTCAAACCCTGGCGAACGCGCCGGCGTCCATGGGCCGGGTGCTGGAGGTGGGCTGCGGCGCCGGCTTTTCCGCCCGGTACCTCCATGGCCGGTATGACGTGTTCACCGGGATCGACATATCGCCCCGACTTATCGAACTCGCCCGGGAACACAACATGGCGCCAAACAGAAATTTTCACGCCGTGGACATAACCGGATGGAGTCTTTCGGACCGGTTCGACGTGATCTTCATGATCGGTGTGCTCCACCACTTGCCCCGGCCCGTGGCCGCCCTGGAGCGGCTCGGGGAAATGCTCGCTCCCGGGGGCATGGTTGCGGTGAACGAACCCCTGCGCGGCAATCCCCTGGTGGGGTTCGTGAGGCGGGTGAGAAAACGGGTGGACAAGGCGTATTCGCCGGACCAGATCACCTTTTCCCCGGGCGAACTGGCCCGGATCTTCCGGCAGGCCGGATTCGAGACGACCATTCGCCAGCAGGGTATTCTCACCACGCCATTCGCCGAAACTGTCTTCACTCCCGAATCCGTCGGCGACCTGCTGGTGGCAGCCTTGTCCAGGCTGGACCCCGTGCTGGAGTGGGCCGTTGACGCGACCCGGCTACCCCTTGCCTGGAACATGGTGGCCGAGGGGCGGCTCGGAGAGTGAGCAGGGTGCCAAGGCTGAGTTCATCATCGACGGCAGGCCTGTTCATCCGGGCCTGAACAAGGGAAGGGTCTGCATGGACAACGGGGTTCTCAAGCCTAAAGGAAAATCGGCCGCACTACTGGCGCTTCTCGTGCTCGTCTGCGCCGTCTCGCTGCGGCTGGCGTACGTGGCTGAAACCAGGGTGGTCAATCCCGTGGTCCTGGACGCCCTGGACTACGTGGCCTATGGGTACAACATGGCCACCCACGGGGTGTACTCGAAGCAGACCGGGACGGCCGACCCGACGCCGGATTCATTTCGCTCCCCGGGGTTTCCCGCTCTCATTGCCGGAAGCATCATGATATTCGGCGAAAACGGATTCTATAAGCCGATCCTGTTCGTCCATGTGTTGTACGGCGCAGCCACCGCACTTCTGGCGTTTCTGCTGACCCGGCTGTTTTTGCCGCTTTGGGGAGCTTTCCTGGCTGGAATGCTGACGGCACTGTCGCCACATCTGGTGGCCATGAGCTCCTACCTGTTGACGGAAACCCAGTTCGCCTTTTTCCTGTGTCTTGGCGTGTACCTGTTCGCCCTGGCGCAGGTCCGGCGCTCCGCGCCAGGCTATGCAGCCGCGGGGGCGGCGCTTGGCGCGGCTTATCTGACCAATGAGACGACGCTGCTCCTGCCGTTTGCACTGGCCGGAGGAGCACTGGTGTTCCGGTCAGCAAGGGGTTTCATCGCCGACAAAAAGGGGCTGGCGCTGTTTCTCGCCGTATTTGTCATTGCTCCCGTGGCATGGGGTCTGCGAAACGCCGTGAACGTGCCGCCCGGTGCTCCGGCTGGCTCGGAGCGGGCACTGGCCACCATGGCCCATGGGGCTTACCCGGATTTCACTCACAAGGATCCCGCCATGCGGGGCCTTCCGTACCGGGACGACCCGGAATATTCGAGGATGAGCGAATCCGCGGGATCGTTCCTGGACGTGCTGTGGGAACGCGTCGCCCGGGAACCCGGACGCTACGCCCGCTGGTATCTTGTGGGAAAACCCTGCACTCTGTGGAGCTGGGACATCATCCAGGGCCAGGGGGACGTGTATGTGTATCCCGTAAACCGGCCCCTGTTCCGGACCCGGGCCTGGGCGGGTACCGTTCACGGCGTCATGCGCGTGCTTCATCCGGTGGTGCTGGCGTTGTCGCTGGTCGGCCTCCTATTATGCGTCGTGGAGGCGTGGAAAAGGCCCCGGAGGGGCGGAGACGGGCTTTTTCCGGTCGCCGTCTACGTCGTGGTCGTCTACTACACCCTTGTGACCATGGTGTTCGCGCCGTGGCCCCGGTATGGCGTACCGTTGCGGCCTTACCTGTACATTGGCGCGGTATGGTGTATCGCGTGGATTGCCGGAAGGCTCATCCTGGCGAAACGCAAAGGGCGGAAACAGATCGGCGAGGCCATGGCGGCATAACAGCCCGTTGAAAAACCCGGAATTGGCGGCCTGCTCGAAAACGATGAGAGGCAAGGCGCGCGAATTTCGAGGTGGTTGGCGCACAACCGGTACGTCGACGAGAAACGCGCCGCGTACTGCGCAGATCGCGTTTTTCAACAGGCTGACAAGATGCGGCCCGGCCCGGGATCAGGTGCCCGTATCGAAACACGAAAAATGCATGGTGAAGGTGCCCCGGCCCTGGCTGGCCGAGCGCAGGTCCGTGGAGTAGCCGAACATTTTTGATAGCGGCACGATGGCGGAGACGGCCTGAACCCCGGTCCGGGCCTCGATGGACTCGATCTTGCCCCCACGGGCGTTGAGGTCGCCGATCACGTCTCCCATGAACTGCTCGGGCACCAGGACCTCCACCTCCATCATGGGTTCGAGCAAAAATGGCTCCGCGCCGTTCAGGGCCTCCTTGGTGGCCATGGACGCGGCGACCCGGAAGCCCAGCTCCGTGGCCAGGCCTTCCCTGTACTCGCCGCCCACGAGCTCAACCTCCACGTCTTGCACGGGATAACCCAGAATGGTGCCGCTGGACAAAGCCTCCTCCACTCCCTGTTGCACGAACGGCACGAACTCCGGAGGAATGCCGGTAAAGCCGTCGGCCACCGAAAAGCTGTTCCCCTTGTGGCGCCGCGCCGGACGAATTTCCAGTTCCACGGCGGCATAGTGGTGCTGGCCCGTCACCTCCCGGTCGAACAGTGCCCGGGCCCTGTTGACCCTGGCCACGGTCTCCCGGTGCACGACCTGCGGCTTTCCCACGTTCACGCTGGTGTTGAACTCGCGCTTCATCCTGTGCACCAGGATGTCCAGGTGCAACTCGCCCATGCCGGAAATGATGGTCTGGCCGGTGTCCTCGTCGTAACGCACCTTGAAGGTCGGATCCTCGTCCATGAGCTTTTCCAGGACCTGCTCCACCTTTTCCTGGTCCGCGTGGGTCTTGGGCTCGATGGCCACCGAGATCACGGGTTCGTACGCCTCGATCTGCTCGAGGATGACGGGACGCTGCTCGCTGCACAGGGTTTCCCCGGTGGCGGACAGCTTGAGTCCCACTATGCCCACGATGTCGCCGGCGCCGGACTCGTCGATGCGTTCCCGCTTGTTGGCGTGGATGGACCAGATGCGGGACAGCTTTTCCTTGATGCGCCGGTTCACATTGTACACGTCCGCGCCGGCCTTGAGCTTGCCGCTGTAGACGCGGGCATAGCACATCTTCCGGCCCTCGTGCATGGAGACCTTGAAGATGAGGGCGGCCAGCGGTTCCTTTTCCGTGGCGTGGCACTCGACGGTCTCCTCGGTCTCGGCATGTATGCCGCGCACGGCCACGACGTCCTCGGGGCTGGGCATGAGGGTGACGATGGCGTCCAACAGCGGCTGCACGCCCTTGTTCTTGAGGGCGCTGCCGCACAGCACGGGAACCGCCTTCAAATCCACGGTGGCCTTCCGGACGGCCGCGGTGACAGTGTCGGTGTCGATGGTCTCCTCGGCCAGGTAGGCCTCCATAATGCCGTCGTCCACCTCGGCCAGTTCCTCGACGAGTTTCTCGCGGTGCTTTTCCGCCTCGGGCCGAGTGTCGTCGTCCAGGTCCTCGATGGTCCAGGTGGCACCGAGGTCCTCGGCGTGCCAGATGTACTGCCGCATGGTGACAAGGTCCACCACGCCGGTGAAATCGTCCTCGGAGCCAACCGGTATCTGCAGCACCAGGGGCCGCGCCCCCAGGCGGGTGCGCATCTGGTCCACGCACCGGAAAAAGTCGGCGCCTATGCGGTCCAGCTTGTTCACGAAAGCGATCTTGGGGACCTTGTATTTGTCCGCCTGCCTCCACACGGTCTCCGACTGGGGCTGGACCCCGCCCACGGCGCAGAATACGCCTATGGCGCCGTCCAGCACGCGCAGGGAACGCTCCACCTCGATGGTGAAATCCACGTGCCCGGGAGTGTCGATGACGTGTATCTCGTGACCCTTCCAGTTGCAGGTGGTGACGGCGGAGGTGATGGTGATCCCACGCTCCTGCTCGTCGGGCATCCAGTCCATGACGGCCTCGCCGTCATGCACCTCGCCCATCTTGTGGGTCCTGCCGGTGTAATACAGAATGCGTTCCGTCACGGTGGTCTTGCCCGCGTCGATGTGGGCAATGATCCCGATGTTGCGCATCTTGGTTATCGGAGCTTTTTTCTTCATCGTACAATCAACATGTTGGGGCTGTAAGGATGGCGCGTGTCGAGGTGGCCCCCCAGGGTTTTTACCTCACGGCCCTCGACGAGAATCTTGACCGATTCGATCTCGGGAACATTGAGCGCCAGTGTATTCACTATGGAGTGGATGGTCATGTATTCCGCTTCGCTGCCTCCGGGCAAATTCTCGGAAACCTCCCGGGACAGGTCCACGAAGGCGGTGCCCATGGGCTCTATGTACAGACCCAGAACCCGCGTGCCTTCAGGGATGGATCTTGCTCCGCGTTGCCGGGGCCCCTTTTCCAGGGCCCGAATCAGGTTTTTGGAAAACGCCACGGGATCGTCGGGGCGTTCCACGGCCCGTTCCTCGGCCGTGAGATAGCCGCCCATCGGGTCGCAGAAGTACAGATGCGCCTCCGCGGTTTCCGTGCCGGGCGCCTCCACCGGGAGGGGGGGCGGTTCGGACTCCGGGCCGCGGTCCCGGGATTCGTTGAGCCACCACCATCCCGCGGCGGCGCCCAGTACGATCGCCATAAGGACGGCGATTATGGGTATTGTCTTTTTCGGCATATCAGAAAACCTTGCGCACAAATCCACCGCGCGTTGCCGAATCGTGCGATCCGCACGCGCCGTGCACCTCGAACAGGGGTGGCGAACGGGTACCAACTATGGTGCCAAAAAACGCAAAAGTCAAGGAGGGGACGGGCCGCGGGAAGCCGTGGGGCGGGCCACGATTTTTCCCGGACTATGTGGATTTCTCGATTTCCACCTCGATGTTCCGCTGCTGGTCGGCCCTGGTTATGCGGATGATGTGGCGGTCGATCCGCAGCTCCTCGCCGACCTCGGGTATGTAGCGCAGCCTGCTTAGTATGTAGCCGCTGATGGTCTCGTAATCCTCAATGCCCGTCCAGAAAGGATGATGAACGTCATTACCAGCACGGCGATGCCGACGCCGGTGCTGCCGAACACCTTGATGGCCACCGAGGCGGCGATGGAGGATGCCGCGATGTTCACCAGGTTGTTGCCTATGAGGATGGTGATGATCAGCCTCTGGTAATTGTCCCGCAGCTTGCGGACCAATGCCACGCCCTTTGTACCGCTTTCCACCAGGTGGTTGAGGCGTATGTCCGATATGGACACATAGGCCGTTTCCACACCGGAGAAAAAGGCGGACAAAAAGATCAGAAACAACAGCGCGATTCCTTCACCTACGATCATTGCTCGTACCTGATTGGCTTGTGCCGGCCGGAGGCCCCCCGATGAGCCCGTTGAAAAACCGGGCGAAGCGAGACCCTGTTCCGTCACCCCGGCGAAGGCTATGGCCCAGGTGCACGCACCACCTCGTCACCACCCCACCCCGTCACCTCACCACTCCGTCACCTCAACACCTCGTCATTCCCGCGAACGCGGGAACCCAGTATCGTAGGTTGGGTCAAGCCCTCGCGATAGCGAGGGCGGACC
>JBKHBM010000033.1:0-40083 GCA_046542385.1 Desulfatibacillaceae bacterium
GCACTGATGAGAAGTGAAGCGCAACGCCGCAGATCGCGTTTTTCAACAGGCTGCTAAAGCATGCGCACGATGCGCATCTCGTGCCCTCCGGCGGCCAGGGTTTCCCGTATCTGCACCCTGGACAGGCCTTCCTCGACCGTGAGGGTGGCATGGGGGCCCTGGATGGTGGTTTTGGGGTGGATGATTCCGTAGGCCCGCAGCACGGGTTCGCCCGGGGTTTTTTCAGCCCATGCCACAAGGGCCTCGCGCGCGGCCTCGAGTTCCACGATTTCCTCCTCGGCCCGCCGGATGTCCCTCTGTTTGGATGCTGTCTTCTCGGCCAGTTCGTCCTGCTCGTTGTACAGGTCAGCCAGAATCCGGTTCGTTTCCTCCAGGTGCTGCTTCACATCCCACAGCCTGCGTTCCAGGCGCGAGCGAGCGGCCTCGTCCGGCTCCCTGGCGAGGTCCTCCTCGATGAGCTTTCTGTCCCTGGTGTTCTTGTCCTGGAGGCTGGACAGCTTGCCGATCTGCTTCTGCAGTTTGTGGCCCTGTTGGTCCCGCACGGAAACCTGTTCCTTCAGTTGGGCGATGCGGCCGTTCTTCTCCGCGATCCTTTCCCCGATCCGGCCGGACTCGTTCTCGATCCGGGCGTTGGTGCCCATGACGATGGTGCACGGCCCGCCGTTTCTGGCGCCCACCTGGCCGGCTTCCACGCCGGCCTTTGCGTAAACCCCGGAGGCCACGATCTTGCCCGTGCCCAGAACACAGGCCCCGGCTGCCTCGATGCGGGAGTCGCGCACCTCCTGCTCCACCATGACGTCGCCCAGGGCGAGAACCGTGGCGCCCCGCACGTACCTCGCCCGCACGCTTCCCCCGGCCTTGACGGTGGCGCCCTGGATGCCTCCTAGCACAACCACGTCGCCGTCCACGTCGATGTCCGCCGACCCGATGTCCTGGCAGACGAGGCGTCCGCCCTCCACCCTGTACCCGGTGCGCACGTTGCCTTCCACGACGATGCCGCCTTCATACACCACGTTGCCCGTGTCCGGTCCGACGTCGCCGCCTATGACCAGCTCCTTGCGGACAACGATGCTGCCGTCCCAGGCCACCTCCGGCCGGCCCTCCCGCTCGGCCTCGATGGCCGCGCCGCCTTTGGCGAGGCGAGTCCCCGCGCCGGCGGCGAACGGTACGGGAGCAACGGGCCGTACAGCCCTTTCCGGAGCCGGGATGGACTGGCCCAATACGTCGCGGCCGTCGGCCGCCCGGTGGCCGGGGACCTTTGTCGCCAGAAGGTCTCCCGGCCGCACCATGTCCACGAGTTGGCATTTTCGGAAGTCGATCACCCCGCCGTCGCGGTATATGCCGAAGCGGAGGGGGTCGGTGTCGAAGTTGAAATCCACCGACTCTCCGGCGGGCACCCTCGGCTCGTCGCCCAGGGCCACCGTAAAGGGCCCCGGTGACCTGCCGGCGGATTCGATGACGCTCCCCAGCCTGTCATCGGACAGAACCCCATGCACGACCCCGGCCCTGGCCAGCAGTTCGCGCACCGTCCTGATCGTGAGGTTCCCGGCGTAACCCTTCGGGCACACCAGTTCCGCGCGCATACGGTCCCCGCTCACCACGATTTCGGCCTCCGGCCCCCTGGATCCCATTTCCGGGGCGTCGGCAGCCACCTCTCCGAGCGCCTTCTGGCGCAGGAGAATGGCGTCGCACTGCTGTTGGGAAATCACGCCCCTGTCCACCAGTATCTCGCCCAGGCGCAGGATCTCCCGGTCTCGCAAAAACGCCTCCTTCTGCACGGCCAGGGCCTCCTCGATGTCCTGCACGGTGGCGAATCGGTTTTTCATGGCGATCATACCAAAACGCCTGTCCTGGCTCTGGGTCTGCTTCATGCTCTGAACCGAGAGAAGAAAGCCGAGCTGGTTGGGATCTATGACGTCGCGGGCCACCAGGATGTCGCCCAGGTTCAACTGCTCTCCCTGTTCGGCGCGCTCCTGTTTGTGGGCCAGCGCTTCGTCCACCTGTTTTGGGGTGGCCATGTCGAACTTCACGGCCAGCTTGCCCAAAACCATCAGGGAATCGTCCCATGAAATGTCCTGCGAGCCGCTGCCTGCTCCATCGCTGTTTTCCGCGTCCGCCTCCAGTGCCGGATCGAATATGATGGTAAACTCCACACCGCATTTCCTGCACGCGACGTTGGAGCCGGCGTGCTTGAGGGAAACCCTGTACCGGGTCCCGCACTCTGGGCAGACAGTAACCGGTTTTCCGTCCATACGGTTTTCCATCCTTTGGGGACGTGTCCTGGTGGCAGACATTACAGGATGCTCCATTCAAACGTACATTCTGGCGTTTTCATTCACACATTTCAACATAAAGTTCGCGATTTTCCTGATTTCGGGACCGATCCGCCGCAACGCATGGATTCAGGCGCCGGTTTTTTGCCCCAACTCCTCTTCCCGCAGTTCCCGCCGCAGCACCTTGCCGATGAGTGACTTGGGTAAAACCTCCCGGAATTCCACCATCCTGGGCACCTTGTACGCGGCCAGCCGGTCCTTGCAGAATTCCACGATTTCGTCCGCTGCCGGGTTTTTCCCCTCCCTGGGCACCACGAACGCCTTGACGGTTTCTCCGCGGGTTTCATGAGGCACGCCGATGACGGCGGCTTCCAGCACGTCAGGGTGTTCGTAGAGCACGGCCTCGACCTCCGTGGGGTAGACGTTGTAGCCGCCACAGATGATCAGTTCCTTTTTCCGGTCCACCAGATAGAAGAAACCGTCCTGGTCCATGCGGCCCATGTCGCCGCTGCGAAACCATCCTTCCGAGCCGTCGGGTCCCTTGACCATGGCCTCGGCGGTGGCGTCGGGCCGCTTCCAGTACCCTCGCATGACCGTGGGGCCCTTGAGCACGATTTCTCCGATTTCTCCGACAGGCATTTCCTTTTCCGGGTCTTCCGGATCGACAACCCTCAACTCCGAGTTCTGCAGGGGTATTCCGATGCTGTGGCTGCGCGGCGACTCCACGGGATTCATGCACGCGGCAATGGTCTCGGTGAGGCCGTACGCCTGCACCATGCGGCCTCGGGTGGCCTTTTCGAACCGGTCCGCGATTTCCGGCGCCAGCGGGGCCGCCGCGCTGGCCGCGAATCGCATGGAGGACAGGTCGTAGCGTCCGAGGTCCGGGTGGTTGTTGACCGCCGCGAACATGGTGGGCACGCCAAGGTAAAAGGAGACCCGGTTTTTCTCGATGGTGGCCAGAACGTGTTCGAGGTCCCTGGGATTGGGCACCAGGACCATGGTGATGGCCCCCGCAACGGACGTGTTCATGACCACGGACAGGCCGTAGATGTGGAAGAAGGGCATGACGGCCAGCATGACCTCCTCGCCCTTGCGACTTTTGGCCCAGGCATTGAGGTTCACGGCGTTGGCCACCTGGTTGGCGTGGACCAGTTCCGCTCCCTTGGGCTTGCCGGTGGTGCCTCCGGTGTAGATCAGCGTGGATGTGTCCCCCGGTCCCACGTCCACGGGGGTGGGTTTGCTTCGACCGGCCAGCAGGTCGGCGAACCGGCATGCTCCGTCGTGGCCGGAGATGTCCACCCGGTGTCCCTCCTTGCGCTCCTTGGTAAGGGTGAACAGCATGCGCAGCACAAAGGGGAAGTAGTCCTTGATGTTGCTTGTCACCATCCGGTCCACGGAGCTGCCGGGCAGCGCCTGGCGGACCTTGTCGTAAAAGGCGCTCATGCAGATGAAGGTGGTTGCGCCCGAGTCCCGAAGCAGGTGTTCGATCTCCCGCTGCACGTACAGGGGGTTGCAGCAGACCACCACCGCGCCGATGCGCCACACCGCGTGGGCCGCTATCACGAACTGTGGGCAGTTGGGAAACATGAGCGCCACGCGGTCGCCCTTTTGCACTCCGATGTCCTGGAGTCCGGCCGCGAACCGGTCCGTGAGGTCATTCAACTGCTCCCAGGTCAGGCTGGCCTCCATGAGCCGTTTTCCCACCTTCGCGCCGAACACGGTGGCTGTGCGGTCCCCGTATTGTTCGGCAGCCTCGGAAAGGAACCGGTCCACCGGGATTTCCGGGTATGTAATGTCCGGTGTGATACCCTGGTCATAATGCGCAATCCACGGTTTTTCCATTGTCTCCCCCGTTCGAGTATCGGCCGGTTCAGCACCGGCCCGTTCACTGCACAGAAGCCTTTCGGTAGCCATTTCAATTGGTGAAACGGGAAAATCAAAAACCCGGGACCGCCCCGGCTACCGCCATGCCCGCGGGGATCCGGGTTGTCCGGGCGCAAAACACCGTCCGGCCGGCAAATCGTGTATTGAGCCATAATATGTCATAATACCAAAAGGGAAAGGAAAAAGCATAGGGCATATATTACCCCGCCCGTGTGAAACGGGACAAGCGTTTCGTGGTGCTTTCGGGCACGGGTCCCTGGGTGATGCCGATCTTGATTTTACGCGCCAAATTGGATATTACCCGAAATTACCGGTTTGATCCAGGCGGGCCGGGGAAACCACCGGGCCGATGGCCGGCCGAACGTTCATTCGGGCCGCCGGCCCGGATCGTCAACACCCTCCGCGGCAACGGTCGCGCACACCAAGGAGAACGAAAGTGGACATCCTGCAATACACTGCCGAACACGACGAGTTCAGGCAACGCCTGCGCGATTTCATGGACAGGGAGATCATACCCCGGGCCGAGGAATTCGAAAAGGCCCACCACATCCCGAAGGATGTCTGGCAGCAGATGGGCCGGGCAGGATTTCTGTGCACCAACGTGGACAAGGAGTACGGCGGCCACGGCCTGGACTTCCTGTATTCGGTCATCGTCTGCGAGGAGGTCTCCCGGGCGCGGCAGAGCGGCCTGGCCGTGTCCCTGCACAGCGACATCGTGGTGCCCTACATCGAGTCCTACGGCACGGAGGAGCAAAAGAAAAAGCACCTGCCCGGGACGGTTTCCGGCGACACCGTTTCCGCCGTGGCCATGACCGAACCCGGTGCGGGCAGCGACCTGGCCTCCATGCAGGCCACTGCAGTGGAGGAAAACGGTGAGGTGGTGTTGAACGGCACCAAGACCTTCATCTCCAACGGCATCAACTGCGGCATCGTGGTGCTCGCCGCCCGGGACCCGGAGGTGGAAAACCCCTATGAGGCCATCAGCCTGTACCTGGTGGAAGAGGGCACTCCCGGGTTCGAGCGCGGCCGCCGCCTCCAGAAAATGGGGATGCACGCCCAGGACACGGCGGAACTGTTCTTCAACAACTGCCGCATCCCCGTGGAGAATCGCCTTGGCGAGAAGGGCCGGGGGTTTCTCATGCTCATGGAAAAACTCCAGCAGGAGCGCCTGGTCGTGGCCCTGATGGCGGTCTTCGGCGCGGAGCGGGTGCTGGAGGAGGTGACGGATTACCTCAAGACCCACACGGAGAGAAGCGGCAAACCCAGGATCAAGAACCAGGCGATTCAGTTCGAACTGGTGGAGATGACCACGGAAGCCAAGCTGGGGCGCACCTTCGTGGAGAAACTGGTGGCCGATCACATGGAGAGGAAAAGCGTCGTGGTGGAAGTCTCCATGGCCAAGTACTGGACCACCGACATGGTCAACCGGGTGGCGGACAAGGCGGTGGGCCTGCTGGGCCTGGACGCGACGGACAACGACAACGTGATCGTCCGGGCGTGGCGCGACGTGCGGATAATGCCCATCTTCGCCGGCACCAACGAGGTGATGAAGACGGTGGCGGCCCGCTTCATGGGTTTGTAGAAGGCAGCGCCCCGGGCGTGCCGGAAAAACGCGGCGGACCGGGAAAACACCACCAAGGGAGCGGGAATGAATTACGACGACAGACCCTGGCTTGCATCCTACGATTCCGGAATTCCGGCCGACATCGCCATTCCGGAAAGGACCTACACGGACCTTCTCCTGGAAGGGTTTTCCAATGATCCCGGGGCGCCCGCCGTCGTGTACATGGACAAGGTGCTCACCCATTCGGACATGGAGTACTACTCCCGCCGCTTCGCCGCCTACCTGGCGGCCAACCGTTGCGGCCAGGGCGACGTGGTTGCCCTGCACACCCCGAACCTGCCTGCCTACCTTATTGGACTGGCCGGGGCGCTACGCGCCGGTTGCGCGGTGACGGGGGTGTCGGCCCTGCTCACGAAGAACGAGCTGGCCTACCAGTTGAACGACTCCGGGGCCAAGGTCCTTGTCACCTGGGACGTGATGTTCGCGGAAAAGGTGTTGCCCATACAAGATGAGATACCCGGGGTTGCCGAAGTCCTCATCGCCTGGGCCGGGGATTTCCTTCCGTCCTGGAAAAAGTTCCTGGGCAAGGTCACCGGCAGGATTCCCTCCGGAAGGGCGAGCGCCATGCGGGACAAGCAGGTGATGTACTTTTCCGAGGCGATGACCCGTTACAAGGCCGAGGTCCCCCGGGCGGACATCAGCCCGGACGACACCTGCCTTCTCATGTACACCGGCGGCACCACGGGGCGCCCCAAGGGCACCATGCTGCTGCATAAAAACATCGTGGCCAACATCGAACAGGTCAAGACCTGGTCGGAGTTCAAACCCGGCGGCGAGGTGATGTGCTCGGGCTTTCCCTTCTTCCACCTCGCCGGGCTCATGTTCGGAATGGCCACCCTGGCCACCGGCAACTGCCAGTGCCTGGTGCCGGATCCCCGGGACACGGACCTCATCGCCAGGATCTGCGAAAAGTACCGCCCCACCCTCATGGCCAACGTGCCCACCCTGTACAAAATGCTGCTGGACAACCCGAGGTTCCGGGAGGTGAACCACGAAAGACTCCGAGTCTGCATCTCCGGCGCCGCACCCTTCGCGGCCGACGACATTCGCGCCCTGGAATCCGTGGTGGGCGGGGGCAAGGTGCTGGAAGTGTACGGCATGACGGAAACCAGCCCGGTGATCACTGCCAATCCCTACATGGGACAAAGCCGGGCCGGCTCGGTCGGGCTGCCCCTTCCCTGTACCCGTGTCCGGCTCATGGACCTGGAGGAAGGCAGGGTACAGGTTCCCCGGGGCGAGGAGGGCGAGCTCGTGGTGAACGGCCCCCAGGTGATGGCCGGGTACCTCAACAAACCCGGGGAGACCGCGCATGCCTTGCGGGAAGTGGACGGGGAGACCTGGCTGTACACCGGGGACATCGCCAGGATGGACGAGGACGGCTTTTTCTACATCGTGGACCGGGCCAAGGACATGCTCGTGGTGGGCGGCTACAAGGTGTTCTCCAGGGAAGTGGAGGAGCATCTTTACGAACATCCGGCCGTGGAATTCTGCGCCATCGTGGGCCGACCCAACCCGGAGAAGAGCGGCAGCGAGATCGTGGTGGCCGTGATCCAGCCGTCCGGCGCCTACGCGGACAAGGACGCGGAGACGTTGAAGGGAGAGATCATGGCCTTTGCCCGGGAGCGCATGGCTCCCTACAAGGTGCCCAGGGTCGTTGAGTTCACCGGCGAAATGCCGCTCACCAACGTGGGCAAGGTGGACAAGAAGGCGCTACGTTAACCCGGGTTGACAGGGGCGCGGCGCCTTCGCTCCGGGCCTCCTTATTTCTTCGCACCGGTAATTGTTTGCGGACAAACCGCGGCCCGTGGTACTGTCGGAGGAATCACCCGCTTGATCCCGCAACATTTGCCGGGAAATCCCCGCACGCTTCACGGGAGCGCCATGTCCGGTAGCGACCTATGGACCGTTGTCTCCAACCTCATAGCCCGGCCGGACTCCGACTTTGAAGAGCGGCGCCGCAGGATCCTTCTGTTTCTCATCTGTCTGCTGGGAGTCCCCACCCTCCTGGGCTTCGCCGTTTCCCACCTGGTCCGGGGCAATGCCGGCGTGGGATTCGCCAACCTGGTTTGCGGCCTGGTCGTCCTGGGCATGCTGGCGGGAATGCGCAAGATCAGGCGCGGCACTCCGGTCTTCCGCGCCACGGTGTACCTTTGGGGGTTTCTCCTCGTCTACTACATGTACACGCAGGCCTTCTCCGGGTACTACCTGTTCTGGGTCCCCCTGTTCCCTCTTCTCGCCTTCTTTCTGCTCGGCAAGAACGAAGGGCTGACAGCGTCCTGCGTCGTCGTCGCCTTTACCGCCTGGGCCCTGTTTTACCGGGGCGATGTCTTCGAGGCCTTTCCCGAGCCCTCCATGCTCAAGCTGCGGTTTCTCATGAGCCTGGCTGTCATCGTGGGGCTTTCCTATTTCTACGACTACGTCCGGGCCGGGCTGCACGAGGTGACGGAGCGCAGGCGGAAAGGGCTGGAACAGGAAAAGGAGAATCTGGCCCTGGCCAAGGCCGAGTTGCAGGATTCGTTGGTCTCTCTTCGCATGGCCCAGGAACACATGGTGGAACACGAGAAGATGGCGGCTCTGGGAGGGCTGGTGGCGGGAGTGGCCCATGAGATCAACACGCCCCTGGGCATAGGGGTGACCGCCGCCTCCTACATGCGGGACAAGGTGGAGGAATTCACCCGCCGTTACCGGAATGAGGAAGTGAGCCCCGAGGAAGTGGTGAAGTTCGGTCACAAGATTACCGAGACATCGGAAACCATTCTTTCCAACCTGACCCGCGCCGCCCACCTCGTGGGCAGTTTCAAGGTGATGGCCGTGGACCAGGCCAGCGAGGACAAGCGCCGGTTCCGGGTCCGGGAATACCTCGAGGACGTCCTGCTGAGCCTGCGCCCCCGGCTGAAGCGGACACCGCACAAGGTCCGTCTGGAGTGCCCGGGGGACCTTTCCGTGGAGAGTTATCCCGGGGCGTTTTCCCAGATCGTCACCAATCTGGTGATGAACTCCGTGACCCACGGTTTCACCGAGCACCAGAACGGGAACATCGGGATCGAGGTGTCCCTTGCCGGCGGCATCCTGCGCATGGCGTACCAGGACGACGGCAGGGGCATGAGCGAGGCCACGCAGAAAAAGGTTTTCGAGCCGTTCTACACCACGGGCCGGGACGACGGCTGCACCGGCCTTGGCATGTTCGTGGTGTACAATCTCGTGGTGACGAGGCTGCAGGGGGCGATACGTTGCGAGAGTGCGCCCGGTGACGGCGTTCTGTTCGTGGTGGAGGTGCCCGTGGAAGATGTCGGCGGGAAAACAGTCCGTTGAAAGACCCTGGACCAACAGGCCGGCAGGCTACTCCGCCTCGTTGAGAATGGGGTCGATGGCCTCTATCTTTTCCGCCAGATAGCGTCGCACGTCCTTTTCATGTGTCAATTCAGGAAGTTCCCGGCCCACTTCCTCGAGCATCTCCCGGCTGACCTTCTTGGCGAGGTACCGCAAAACCGGGGCCCGGTTGGGCGTCACGGAAAAGTTGTCGCAGCCCAGCCCGGCAAGGGCCAGCGCCCCCGCCGGAGTCGCCGCGATCTCCCCGCACACGGACAGGGATTTGTCCATGTTCCTCACCGAGCGGACCAGGCCGCGGAACATGCGGATGACCCCGGGGTGGAAACCGGAGTACAGATAGCCCACCACGTTGGAGTTGCGGTCCACCGCCAGCATGTACTGGATGAGGTCGTTGGAGCCCACGGACACGAAGTCGATCAGTTCCTTGTAATCCTCGATCTGGTAGAGAAGCGCGGGCACCTCGACCATGATGCCCAGCTGGGGCCGGTGCGGAGCCCGCACACCCAGGCGCATGCAACGTTCGTCCAGTATCTCCGCGGCGGTTTCCACCTCCCACATGTAGGAGACCATGGGCAGCAGGATCCGGTACCGGTACCCCTGGAGGCAGGATCGCAGAATCGCGTCCACCTGGTCCCGGAAAAAGCTCAGGTACTCCATGGAAAAGCGGATGGAGCGCAGGCCGAGCAACGGGTTGTCCTCCTTCGGGAAATGGAAGTACGGCAGCATTTTGTCCGCGCCGATATCCAGGGTGCGCACCGTCACGTATCCTTCGAAGTTTTTGGCCACCTCCGTGTAGACCTCCACCTGCTGGTCCACAGTGGGCCACTTTGAAAACCGCATGAACGTGAACTCGGTTCGATACAGGCCCACGTCCCGGATGGACATCTCCCTGGCCATGGCCACGTCCGAGGGGAAGCCCACGTTGGCGGTGACCCTGAAGTGGGGGGTCTCGGCGATGACGTCCTCGGTCTCCCGCTCGATTACCTTGTTCAGCTCGGCCTGCTTTTCCAGCGACTCCTTGTATTCGGTGATCAACCCCTGCTCCGGGTCCAAAAAGATGAACCCGGTCTTGCCATCCACCAGGACCTCCCTGCCGCTGGCCAGCATGTGCACCGCGTTTTCCACGCCCACCACCGCGGGGATACCCAGGGACTTGGCCAGAATGGCCGCATGGGAGGTTTCACCCCCGGATTCCGTGATCAGGGCCGCCGGGTGTTCGGCCCCCAGCTTGGCGAGATAGGCCGGACCGATGTCGTGCGCCACGAGCACGGCCCCCGCGCTGGTGACTTCGGGATCTCCGGGCTGGTCCTTGTTCAGCAGTCCGGCGAGCAGCCGCTCTCCGATTTCCCGGATGTCCGCGGCCCTGTCCTGCAGCATGGGAGAGCCATGCTGCTCGAACTGGCTGATGATGCGCTCCACGCCCTTGACCACGGCCACTTCCGCGGCGGCGTTGTCGCGTTCCACCACCCGTTCGATGGTGCGGCGGAACGACGGGTCCTTGACTATGTAAAGGTGGGCCTGGAAAATCGCGGTTTCGCTGCGGGTGAGGAGCTTCTCCCTTTCCAGGCGCTTGATGAAGGCCTTCAGTTCGTTCTCCGCCTTCTTGAAGGCGGTGCCCAGGCGCCGCAGCTCCCTGCGTACGCCGGCGGAGGAGAATCCGTCCAGTGAGATCTGCTGGAACAGGCCCTGGAACAGGAGGACCCTGCCGACGGCGAAGCCGGAGGAGACTCCCTTGCCGTGGAGGGTGCGTTTGCCGGTCCTGTCCCTGCCCGGTTGCCCGGTTTCCGGCTTCTGAAGCCTGTCCAGCCGGTCCGCCACCTCCAGCAACCCGGCGAGCCGGGACGCCACGATGTGCAAAAGGGTCTGCTCCGCAGGATGGATCACCCGCCTCTTGTCCCCCTGGCACACCAGTACGCCCAGGCACCGGCCCCGCAGCATGATGGGCACGCCGATGTAGCTTTCGTATCGCTCCTCGCCGATGTCCGGAAAGAACTTGAACGCCTCGTGCCCGGACGCGGGATTGGCCTTGACGGTCCGCCGCTGGCTGAAGGCGAGTCCGGTGAGGCCCTCGTTTTCGGGCATACGCACCGGGTTTGCCGGATCCACGTCCAGGCCGTGGGTGGCCCGCATGACCAGCTCGTGGTTCTCCGGGTCGTGCAGATACACGGAAACGACGTCCAGAATCAGGGATTCCGCCACCCTGCGCACCACGCCCCGCAGGATGGAGTTCAGTCCCCGTTCCTGGTTCACGAGGTCGCCGATGTCCTCGAGTACCTTCAGGTGGAAATCGGGACGGTCCATGGCGGCGGAATAGGGCATGTTTCGGTATGGATTCCTTTCAGGAGCGGGACGGGGTTTCTCAAATCGTTCGGAAAAGGCATTGTAAGCGATTTGGCCGTCGTGCTCAATGAAAAATTCATGGAGCAACAGGGGAAGCCACGGATTGACGGGTATCTACAAAGACCAGGTAAAACCCCTTTTCATCATTGCCAAAGGCGGGTACCCTGTCCGGGTTTTCACAGGAGCGAACACGCCGGAACGGAGATGTGGACGCCCGGTTTTCGCTACCTCTTCGTCATCCTTGTCCGGCGTTTGATCCGCGCCATCGAAACAGGCCATGCAACGAGTCTTTCGTACAAACGTCCGGGATCTCGCCGAATTCGTCCTCCGCACCGGGGACATCCATATGGGGGTGGCGGCCCCGGACCGGTTTGCCGACCGGCAGCGGGCCCACAGGCTGGTGCAGGAGGCGCGCCCGGGAAACTACGTGGCGGAGGCGCCGCTGGCCGGCACCGTTACCCGGCAGGAGGTGGTGCTGGAGGTCCGGGGCAGGGCCGACGGCATTTCATGGGGCAGGGACGGGGCGGTGGTCCTGGAGGAGATCAAGACCACGCAGGCGCCTCTCGGGGAGATCGCCGGAGACAATCCGGTACACTGGGGCCAGGCCCTGGCCTATGCCCATCTCCTTTGCCTCGAAAAGGGCCTGGACGGCTGCGCGGTGCAGCTTACCTATTTCCAGCTGGACACTGGCGAGATGCGGGAGTTCGTCCGGGAACACGATGCCGGGGAGCTGGCAGCGTTTTTCGAGAATCTTTCCGGCGGATACCTGGACTGGCTCGTGAAGGTCGCCGCACATCGGGACGCCAGGGACGCGTCCCTCGCCGACATGGGTTTTCCCTATTCCGGTTACAGGCCCGGCCAGCGGGATCTGGCCGTGGCCGTGTACCGGACCGTGGCCGCCGGCGGCCACCTCATCGCCACCGCTCCCACCGGCTGCGGCAAGACCATGGCCACCCTGTTTCCCGCGCTCAAGGCACTTTCCGTGGAGGCCGTCGACCGTGTCTTCTACCTCACGGCGAGGAACACGGGCAAGGCCGCGGCCACCGAGGCCCTGGCCCACATGGAGACCCGCGGCCTGTGCGCCGCCTGGGTCGTGCTGACGGCAAAGGAGAAGATCTGCCCCCTGGACGAAGTCCTGTGCGACCCGGAAACCTGCCCGCGTGCCCCGGGCCACTACGACAGGATCAACGCGGCCCTGGCGGAGATTTTTGCCCGGGGAGCCGCCGGCCCGGACACCGTCGTCGAGGTGTCCACGGAGCAGAGGGTGTGCCCGTTCGAACTGGGGCTGGAAATGGCCGCGTGGGCCGACGTGATTGTGGGCGACTACAACTACGTGTTCGATCCCCGGGTGGGCCTGAAGCGGCTGTACTCGGCAACCGGCACCAGGCATGCGTTCCTGGTGGACGAGGCGCACAACATGCCGGACCGGGCCAGGGAGATGCACTCGGCCCGGCTTTCCCGCAGGGATCTGGAGGCGGCCCGCACCCTCGCGGGCGCAACGCCGGCCGTGGCCCGGGCCTTGTCCCACGTGCTGGACTGGTATTCCTGGACCGAGTCCAGGGTCGCCGAAAACCGTCATCGTTGCGTGGACGAGCCGCCCGCCGAACTGGTGTCCCGGATCGGGGAGCTTGTGCGGGCCGGACGCCGCGCCGGTCCGGCCGTCCCGGGCAGGGATCTCGCGCTGTTTTTGGAGGACGCGGCCTGGTTTTCGGAAACCGCACGCCGATTCGACGAACGCCTTGCCTCCTGTTTCGAGGTGGGGGAAAACGACTCTGTAGCCACCCTGTACTGCCTGGACCCCTCCGAAAGGATCGCAAGGACCTTGAAAAACCGCGGCCCCGTGGTCTGGTTTTCCGCCACCATGGAGCCCATGGACTACTTTGCCCGGCTTCTGGGATCGCCCGACGCCGTCGGGTGCAGGCTTCCTTCTCCGTTTCCGGAACACAACGTGCGCCGGATCATCTGTGACCGCATATCCACCAGGTTCCACGACCGTGAGCGCACCGCCGCCGAAGTGGCGCGTGTGATCCGGGCCATGGCCCTGGCCAGGCGCGGCAACTATTTCGTGTTCGTGCCATCGTACCGGTATCTGGACACCGTGCTGGGGAGGTTCAGACGCATTTGTCCGGAGGTGGACATACAGGTCCAGGCGCCGCGGATGAGCGAACAGGCGAGAGCGGACTTTCTGGAGGCGTTTTCCCGGACGGGCGAGCGAAGCATGGTGGCGTTCGCCGCCATGGGCGGCGTGTTCGGCGAGGGCATCGACCTGGTTGGGGACAGGCTTTCGGGGGCTGCCGTGGTGGGGGTGGGCCTGCCTCCGCCATCCGCGGAGCGTGACCTGATCCGGGACTATCATGAGCGGGAGGACGGGGCGGGGTTCGCCTACGCGTACCAGGACCCGGGGATGAACCGCGTACTGCAGGCCGCGGGCAGGGTGATCCGTTCAGCCTCGGACAGGGGCGTCCTGGTGTTCATCGATGAACGGTTTTCCAGGCCTTCCTACAAAAGGTTGTTTCCGCCGGAGTGGAGGCTGTCGCGGGCCCAGGACGCAAACGACGTGGAGCGCCTGCTGGCCCGCTTCTGGAAGGAAGCGGACGGGGCCCGCCAGGGGTGAACCCGGCGGGCCCGTGCCATTGCCGTTACGGCTTGACCCTGGTCAGCACAAGGTTGCCGCCCTGCACGGACAGGGAGAACCGGTCCCCCTCCTCGAAGCCGGTTCCCTCCAGCATGGCCGGGTCGATGCGTATGCCGCCCGGCGTGTAATGCGCCTCCGGTGAAGCCTGCATCATGTCGGGCACGTTGACGTTCGCGCCCTCCTCGGCCATGAGCTCCGTGAGCGCCTGCTTCAGACTGGCGCGGTCCTTGATGTCCAGCTTTTGCATGAGTTCGTCGACGCTGTATCCTTCCTGCGCCAGCTCACGAAGCCGGGTCATTTCCACCTGTGTAAGATCCGTGCTTCTCGTTTCCGCCATGATTCGGTTACCAGCCTGTTGAAAAACGCGATCTGCGGCGTTGCGGCGCGTTTCTCGTCAGTGCGGCGTACCATAAGTACGCCTTATTCCTCGAAATTCGCACGCCTTGCATCTCATCGTTTTTAAACAGGCTGTAAATCACTGGTTTTTCAACAGGCTGTTACCTCCGTTGAGTTTCAGGTAAACGGTTACCTCTGCATTCCAGCGTAGACCAGGCCGCTGCTCCGGGAAATGGGGTGGACCTCATATTTTGGCTTTCAAAGGCCCTTACCTGTAACCATGGCCGCGACTGTCCGCCGCCGGGGAAGGCCTTGAAGGCGGGGCGAAGATCCCGACGGTTCGGAAAATCCGGGCGGTGGCGACCAGATCTACATCCTTTACCTTATGGATGGGTCGGGATGCCCGGAGTAACATGGCGGGTTGTGTCCCGAGGCAGGCAGCCGACGGGAATCGTGGACATCTGACAACCGGCCAAGGAGTAACCGAATGATAACGCAGACCGATCTCGAAAGGCTCAGGAACCGGATGCTGGAGAAGCGCAAGGACCTTCTGGATTCCAGGGAAAGGATCGAGCAGACCTGGGAGACTGCGCGGGAGCGTACCGTGGAACTCGAGGAACGGGCGCAGAAGGAGACTCTCGCCGACGCAGACCAGGCCCTGGAGGAAAGGGAACTGGCCGAGATCCGGGCCATCGACGCGGCCATGGGCCGGATCGAGGCGGGGGACTACGGCCTGTGCTCCTCCTGCGGGGAGCCGATCAGCGTGCGCAGGCTGGATGCCGTGCCCTGGGCGGAAATGTGTAAAAAATGCGTCAAGGCCAGTCAGCCGGCCGGTCCCGCCACCCGTCCGCCGGGAGCGCCGGTGGAGCACAAGGCCGGCCTTCCTCCGCAGCTGGAGGGCATGGATGACGCCCAGGTGGAGGAAGCCGTGTGGGACGCCCTGGTTCGTGACGGCAGAGTGGAAACCCGGGAACTGGACATTGTCTGCGACGAGGGCCTGATAATCCTCGACGGCATTCTGCCCAGCGAGGAGCACCATGAAATGCTTATGCAGATCGTCCAGGACCGCATGGGCATACGGGATTTCGATGACAACACGCGGGCGGATCCCACCGCATGGGAAAGGCCGGACCGTACTCCCGGCGACCGCCGGGAGGAGCAGACGCCGGACAAGGCGATTTACGAGGGCACCACGGAAAAGGAACAGATGTACGACAGCCAGACGCAGGGCGAACCAACCATTCCGCCCGACCACATCCGAAAGAACTCGGACCACGAGGTATGACGGTCCGGTTCACCGCCTCCGCGCGCCGGGTTGCGGTGAACAGCCGTCCCGGCAGCCGGTGAAACTCCCGCCTGAATCCGTGACGAAAATATTGAAGAATCTTTCAAAAGCCCCATAAATCGGACTTTCCGCGGGTTCTTGAACAACTCTCCGTTTCATCCGGTGGGTGAAAGGATTTTTCGCCCTCCGGGGCGGCCTCATGCGGCGCGTCTGCGGCGTCAGAGCCCGGCCGGCGTACTTCAGTACAGCCGACAGGCCTCTTCCCTGCATCCGCACCACCTGAGACCGCTCACGAATTCAGGTCCCGGCCATAAAAAAGGGCCGCCCCGCAGCGGGACGGCCCTTCGTACTTTCCTCGCATTGTCCGGACAGGACGTATCTAGTTGGCCTTGGCCGGCACCTCCTGCTCCGCGCCATGGCCCGCCGAAGCGGCCACTGAAGGCAGGATCTCCATGGTGTAGCAGGTGCGGCCGCAGTACAGGCAGCGGTCCGCCTCCCGCAGGGCCTCCTCCTCGGGGAGAACCAGGTCCACCTCGACGAACGAACCCATCCTCTCTTCCATGGACAATTCGGGCATCTCGGCCCTGGGCTTTTGCATGACTCCCTCGATGCTGTCGAACAGGGACCCGGGCACGTAATTCCTGGCCCTGAGCTCCCCCTCGGGCACCTCCACCGGCTGGCCGGTCAGAAACTGGTGGATGGACCGCGCGGCCCGGCGCCCTCCTCCGATGGCCTCGACCACCAGGGACGGCCCGGTGGCCGAATCGCCCGCCGAGAACACGTACGGGATGGTGCTCTGCATGGTGTCCTCGTCCACCTCGATGGTGTTCCATCGGGTGGTCTTGAGCTGCGCCAGCCGCTTCTGCGCACCCTCCATGAAGGCGATGTCCGGCTTCTGGCCGATGGCGGTGATCACCATGTCCGTGTCCATGATCTCCGTGGCCCCCTCGATGGGCACGGGGCGGCGGCGTCCGCTGGAGTCCGGCTCGCCCAGCTCCATCTTCTGAATCTCTAGACCGGTGACCACTCCGTTCTCGTCGCCCACGACCCTCAGCGGGGAAGCCAGGAAGGTGAACTTCACGCCCTCGTGCTCAGCGGCCACGATCTCCACCTGGTTGGCGGGCATTTCCTTGCGGGTACGCCGGTACACCAGGTGCACCTCCTCGCAACCCTTGCGAAGAAGGGTCCTCACGCAGTCGATGGCCGTGTTGCCGCCGCCGATGATGATGGCCTTCCTCCCTATGGGAATGTCCTCGCCGTTGGATATGCGGGCCAGAAAGTCGATGCCGGTGTAACAGCCGTTCTGATCCTCGCCCTCGGCGCGGAGGGTGGAATCCTGCCACGCGCCGATTCCCATGAAGATGGCGTCGTAGCCCGCCGCGACCAGGGAGGACATGTCGAAGTCGATGCCAAAGGCCACGTTGGTGTGCACGTCGATGCCCAAATTGGTGATGCCCTCTATCTCCCAGTCCAGTACGGCCTTGGGCAGCCGGTACTCGGGAATGCCGTAGCGCAGCATGCCGCCCAATTTGGGCATGGCCTCGAAGATTGTCGGCGAATGGCCCAGCCTGCGCAGAAAAAACGCGGCCGTCAGGCCCGCGGGACCGCCACCCACGATGGCCACCTTTTTGCCGGTGTCCGGAGCCTTGGACACGGGCAGCCGCCTTCCGGTGTTCATCTCGTAATCCGCCACGAAGCGTTTGAGCTGATTGATGGACACGGGTTCGTCGCCCAGGGATCGCCTGCAGTTCTCCTCGCAGGGATGGGGGCAGACCCGTCCGCAGGCCAGCAGCAGCGGGTTGCGCTCGCGGATGGTGTGCACCGCGCCCTCGTAATCACCCTTGACGATCTGGTGGATGTACAACGGGATGTTGATCTGCGCCGGACAGGTCTGGCGGCAGGGGGCCAGGCACTCGTCCTCCCGGTTGAAGTGGAGCAGCCGCTCCGTGGGCGTGGACACCGTCATCAGCCCCTTGGGGCAGGCGCGTTCGCAAGCGCCGCAACCCACGCATTTTTCGTTGTCCACAACCGGCAGGCCATCTTCGCCGATTTCAAGGGCGTCGAACAGGCAGGACCTCACGCAGTCCCCGTATCCCAGGCAGCCGATGTCGCAGGAGAGCCGGCCGCCATAAAGTTCGCTGGCTGCCTTGCAGCTCATGGCGCCCATGTATTCGTATTTCTCGTCGGCGCGCAGGCCGCCCACGCAGGGATTGGATGACGTCGGGGCCTCGGCGCCGCCGACCTCCATTCCCATGATCGCGGCCACGGCGTTGGCCGCCTCGGTTCCGCCGACAATGCAGACGCTGGGGGACGCCTCCCCCGCCACCACCGCAACGGCCGCCGCAGAGCAGCCGGCGTACCCGCATCCACCGCAGTTCGCACCGGCGAAACAGTCCTCTACCCTGGCGATACGGGGGTCTTCCTTGACGTAAAACACCCTTGACGCGACACCGAGGAGGACGCCGCAGGCGCCGCCCAGCCCCACCATGAAAAGAATGGCCGAAAGCATGAAAACTCCTTGAAAGTTATGGTTTTTTCACTCGGTCATCCGCTCGGAACTAGTCAAAACGGACTTTGACAAATCGCTCAGTCTATAGACATGTGAAGTCATTCTGTCAAGAAATTCCGGTAAGGCAATCCGGCTGTTTCCGTTGTCAGGCGACCTTCATGCAATGCGTTTGATATGCCCCGGGCCCGGAATGCGGTGTTCGGGGTCGAGTGCAAATGATAAGCATTCCCCAGTCGAGCGCAACGCCACATTCCACCGCCCGCCCGGCTAATGAACCCCCTGCGGCCCCATCCCGTCACGCCTCGCTCCACGGCCTATGCCGCGCCCAAACCGAACGCCCAGACCATGAACGGGACCGCCGCGAACGTCCCCACCATGCTGCCCAGGTTGGTGAACGCTACGATGAGCAAGACCCGTGTCACCTTGTTGCGCCAGAAGCCCCCGAGCGACAGGATGTCATCGGGCAGCCGTTCCAGGTCCAGCACCTGCGGCTTTCGTATGAACACTTCCACGAGTCCGGAAACCCAGCCAGCGGCGATCATGGGATTGAGCGAGGTCAGAGGGGCAGCTGCCACCGCCGCCGCGATGGTGGCCGGATGCGCCAGGGCGGCCACGGCGCCAAGGCCCGCCATCACCCCGTTCACTATGAGCCACCATTTCGCCATCTGGAGGCCCGCGTCCGCGCCCGCGTGTACGAAACCGACGGCGAACAGGGCCACCACGGCCAGGGGGATGCCCCATTTGACAAACGGCATGATCCTCCGCTTGGGAGGAAGGGCCTCCAGTTCCGTTATGTCGATGTCCTGGCCCCACAGTTTCAGGATGCCGGGAACGTGACCCGCGCCCACTACGGCCACCACCTTGTTCCCGGGAGCCTCGTGAATTTTTTCCGCCAGGTAGGCGTCACGCTCGTCGATCAGCACCGTGCGTATCTCGGGCATGGCTTCGCCCAGTTCCCGCAGCACCATTTCCAGGGCGTCCTGCTCCTTGAGCTTTTCCACCTCCTCCTCGGTGATGTTGTCCGCCTCGGCCACCGAGTTCAGAAAATCCCACGCCAGGCGAATCTTGGCGCGGAACCCCAAGAGCCTCCACGCGCGGGACAACGTCGTCCGGATGTCACGGTCCGCGCACACGATTTCCGCGCCCGCTTCATTGGCCGCGGTCACGGCGCGCAGCATTTCCTCGCCCGCCTTGATGCCCAGCTTGTCGGCCACCCGCTTCTGGAACGAGGCAAGGAGCAGGTGCGCCAGCAGCATGTACACCTTCTTCTCCTTGATCACGGCGACCACGTCCATCTCCCGCCACGCATCCGGGTTGCTCACGGCGGCATACCGGGTGGGGCACAACTCCACGCAGACGGTGTCGGGAGCTTCCTCATCGATCACCCGGGCCACCAGTTCCGCGCTCTGTCGGGACACGTGCGCCGTGCCCACCAGGATCACCTCGCCATGGTCGGTGGAAAGGCGGTGTATGTTGGCGTCCTCGCTCATTCAGATACCTTTCAACCTGAAGCCGTGAGGGGTGCGGGCTATTCCGCCCGGTTGCATTCGACCCGGTATCACTCCTTCACGAAAAACCGGCTCCGGTAAAACCGCAGTTCCTCGATGCTTTCGTGTATGTCCGACACTGCGGTGTGGGTGTTTTTCTTGGCGAACCACGGAACGTCCGGATACCAGTAGCGCACCAGTTCCTTCAACGTGGAAACGTCCACGTTGCGGTGCAGCAGAAACTCGTTCAGTTCCGGCATGTACTTGACCAGAAACCGCCGGTCCTGCCACACGGAGTTGCCGGCAAGCGGGCATGATCCCGCCTCGCACAACCCGGACAGAAAAGCGACGGTGTCCTGTTCCGCGTTCCGTTCACTTACCGTGGAAGCCCGCACCTCGTCCAGCAGGCCGGAATCCGTGTGCGTGTTCCTGGACCATTCGTCCATATTGTTTTGAAGCACGGCTTCGGGCTGGTGGATGACAAACCGCGGGCCCTCGCCCAGCACGTTGAGATCGAAATCCGTGACCACCGAGGCGATCTCGATGATGACCGCGTATTCCGGGTCCAGGCCCGTCATCTCCAGGTCGATCCAGATGAGTCTTGCGTCCACGGCGTCCCCCTGTCCGGCGGGTTTGCCGCCGTTTTGTTTGGGGTGAAAAAGTCGATCAGGATAAGCCAGGGGGCCGGTGGCGTCAAGAAAAAACCCCTGTTGGCGGTTCGGAAAGCAGTCGAGCAATATGTCCATGCCGGCGGCCGGCCTGACCATCGGATCAGCCCAGCATTTCCTTGAACAAGGCCGGGATTTCGGATATGGGGAAGACACGGCAATATCCGAGTCCCGTCAAATCCTGGCGGCGCAGGCCGCGGTAGGAGGTTTTCATGAAGATACTGGTCACAGGTTCCGGAGGCCGCGAGCATGCCCTGGCATGGAAGCTGGCCCAAAGCCCGAAGGTGGACAGGGTGTACTGCGCACCCGGCAACGCGGGCATCGCGAGAGACGCCGAATGCGTGCCGATAAAGGCCGAGGACATCCAGGGCCTTGCGGACTTCGCGGAGAGGAACGGCGTCGACCTCACGGTGGTGGGACCGGAAGCGCCGCTGGTGGAGGGCATCGTCGACCTGTTCGAGGAACGGGGTCTGCGCGTATTCGGCCCCTGCAAGGCCGCCGCGCGCCTTGAGGGAAGCAAGGCGTTCGCCAAATCCATCATGGAGAGGTACGGCGTTCCCACAGCCAGGGGCGAGGCCTTCACGGACGCGAAAAAGGCCCGCGCCTATATCAAAGAGGTGGGAGCGCCCGTCGTGGTGAAAGCCGACGGCCTTGCCGCCGGCAAGGGCGTGTTGGTGTGCTCCGACGAGGACGAGGCCCTGGACGCGGTGGACCGCATCCTGGTGAAAAAGGAGTTCGGCGCCGCGGGCGATACCCTGATAGTGGAGGAATGCCTCGCGGGCCAGGAGGCGTCGTTCATCGCCTTCGTGGATGGCAAAACCGTGTTGCCCCTGCCCTCGTCGCAGGACCACAAGGCCATATACGACGGGGACAAGGGGCCCAATACGGGCGGCATGGGCGCCTATTCCCCCGCTCCGGTCGTCACGCCGGTCATGCACAGGCGGATCATGGAGACCGTCATGATTCCCATGGTGGAGGGGATGGCCGCCGAGGGCGCTCCCTTCAAGGGCATGCTCTACGCCGGTCTCATGATTTCCGGGGACACGGCGAAGGTGCTGGAATTCAACGTCCGCTTTGGAGACCCCGAGTGCCAGCCGCTTGTCATGCGGCTGAAGTCGGACCTTGTCGAAATCCTGGAAGCCGCAGTGGACGGAAGGCTGGATGAAAAGAGCCTGGGCGTGGACGATCGCGCCTGCGTGTGCGTGGTGATGGCCAGCCAGGGCTATCCCGGCTCGTACGAAAAGGGCAAACCCATAAGCGGGCTGGACAAGGTGGCCAGGGCAAAGGACGTCATGGTCTTCCACGCGGGCACGGCGGAGGACAAGGGCAAAACCGTGACCAGCGGCGGCCGCGTGCTGGGCGTCTGCGCGCTGGGCGACACCGTGAAAAAGGCCACGGACCGGGCATACAAGGCCGTTGGCAAAATACATTGGGAAGGAGCATACAACAGGATGGACATCGCGAAAAAGGCACTGGGCGAGGAAACGAATCCCCCGCGGGTTCTGGTGGTCATGGGCAGCGATTCGGACATGCCCGTCATGTCCGAGTGCGCCAGGGTGCTCAAGGATTTCGGCATATCCTACGAGATGACGGTGTGCTCGGCGCATCGCACCCCGGATCGGGCCGCCCGGCTGGCGCGCGAGGCCCGGGAACGGGGCACGAAGGTGATCGTGTGCGGGGCGGGGGCGGCCGCGCATCTTGCCGGAGCGTTCGCCGCCCATTCCACGCTGCCCATAATCGGCGTGCCCATCGACGCCACGCCCCTGGACGGCATGGACGCGCTTCTTGCCACGGTGCAGATGCCCCCGGGGGTCCCGGTGGCCACGGTGGCCGTGGGCAGGATGGGGGCGAAGAATGCAGGATACCTCGCCGCCCAGATTCTGGGTTGTTACGACCCGGAGATGGAGCGGAAGCTGGCCGAACACAAGACCGACATGGCCGAATCCGTGGCCCGGAAAGCGGAAAAGCTCACGGAAAGAGGGTAGGGCCGGCCGGGCCATGGGGGCCCGGCCACCACGGCAATACCTTCGATCGCGACCCTGGTGTCAGGCCGGGGTTTCAATCCCGGGCAAAAAGAAACGGTCCGACGCACTCCGCCGCCCTCCGGCGCGGACAGGACGCCGTCGGACTCCCGGCTCAGGGAGCCTGGACGACCACCTTGCGGCGCGACTGCCCCATCACCGGAGGATCGCACACCCGGTCCTCCACCCGCAGGCGGCCGGCCGCGTACAGGCCGATGCACTCAGGATACAGTTGCCACTCCAGGGTCAGTCCCTTCTTCTTCACGTTGTCAAGGGTGTCGCCCGGTTCGATGGCAAAGGCCCGCTGTCCTATGATGGGGCCGGAGTCCTCCCCGTAGTCCACGAAGTGTACCGTGCACCCTCCGACCATGCATCCGTACCGGAAAGTGTCGCCGTATCCGTCCGTTCCCGGAAACGCGGGCAGAAGGGCTGGGTGGATGTTCATGATCCTGGGCAGGCCCGGGTCCGTGTTCACCCGGTCGATGAAGTAGGGGGTGAGGATGCGCATGAACCCGGCCAGCACGAGAAGGTCCCAGTCAAAGCGGGACATCTTTGCGAGAAGCCGGGCCTCGCACATGGCCCGCGCCGTCAGGTAGCGGCGCACGAGCTCGGGGTCGCTGCCCTCTTTGAAGAGATTCTGCTTCTTCATGACCTCCGCAAGGACGAAGTCCTCCGGCGGTGAGGCTGAATCCGGGTCCTTCCTGAAATCCCGCAGCATTGCCGGGTAATCCACCACGAAGTCAGGAACCCCGTGTTTGCGGGCGCGCGCCAGGCCGGCGGCATTCGGGTTGTCCGTGCCCACGAAGACCATGTCCGCGGCGATCTCACCGGCCCCGCAGGCATCCAGAATGGCCTGGAGGTTCGTGCCTCCACCTGAAATGAGGGCTCCGACGCGCAGTTTGTCTGCCATGACGCATCCTGTTGGGATGATGAGATGAAAATATGGTCTTACCCGACGGGCGAAAGGGTTTTTCCTTTTGCGGGGCGGTGCCGGGGAAAGAGAAGCCGCGCCGTGTCGTTCGGGCTCGACGAATCGTCGACTCGAGGACCTGGTCTGCCGCGGCGGTTCAGTCCGTCACCCTCCCGCTCTCCTGTTCAAGCGCCATGTCGACCGCCATTTTCGCGTGGATGATCGCTGTGTCGAACAGGGGCAGGTCCGTGTCCCGATCGCGGACCAGCAGGCCGATTTCCGTGCAGCCCAGGACGATACCCTGCGCGCCGCGGCCACGCAGTTCCCCGATGACGTCGAGATACCGGTTCCGGGACTCGTCGGTGAAGACGCCCTGGCACAACTCGTCGAAAATCACCGTGTGCACCATGCTCCGAGCCCCGGATTCCGGCACGATCGTGTCGATGCCGTGCCGCGCCAGCCGGTCGGTGAAAAACGTGCGCTCCATGGTGAAACTGGTGCCCAACAGGCCCACCCTGGACAGGCCCCGGGCTTTTATGGCGTCCGCCGTGGCGTCGGCTATGTGTACAACGGGGATGGAGACGGCGTCGGCCACGTTGTCGAAAACCTCATGCATGGTGTTGGTACAGATGAGCAGAAAGTCCGCGCCCGCGCCCTCCAGTCGCCAGGCCGCGTCGCCCAGGGTTCTGGAGACGGCGTCCCAGTCGCCGGCACGGAGACAGCCCTCCAGTTCCGCGAAATCCACGCTGTACAGCAACGCCTTCGCGGAGTGGAAGCCGCCCAGGCGGGCGTTAACCTCCTGGTTCATCGTCCTGTAATACGTCACCGTGGATTCCCAGCTCATCCCGCCCAGCATGCCGATGGTCTTCATGTGCTCTCCACGCCTTTGACGGACAATGGTTTCAAAAGGATCGTGCCCGGCACGGGCAATCGTGCCGGAACAGGGCATATCACCATGAAGGAATCCGAACAACAGGAAAGCCGCGCAAAGACCGGCGGCCGCCCGGATCAACCCCGGTAAAAGGCAAGCCGGCGCGCATTGGACTCGAAAGTGATCTCCAGTTCCAGCTTTTCGTCTTCGCTCATCTGGTCGAAGTCCCGGCCCGCATCGGCCAGGGAGTGGGCCTCCCCGGGCGTGGAACACCCCGCGATGGCCACGTCCACGTCTTCGGACAGGGCGTATTCCAACAGAAGGTCGGCGGTCACCCCGGCCCGGGGCTGCACGTAATGCCCGCCGCCCAGGACCTTCATGGCCACGATGCCGATGCCCCGTTCCCGGGCCGCGGGAATGACCCTGTCCAGGAAACCGCCCACCGTCTTCTCCGCCGGGTTCACGGGCAGAAGCACGGTGTCCACCGGCCATTCCCGCACCGCGTGCAGGAGAATGTCCGGGTCATGGTGGCCGGTGACTCCGATGTGCCGGACCCGGCCTGCGTCCCGGGCCCGGACAAAACCCTCGAGGGCGCCGTCCCTGGCCTCGATCATGGCGATGTCCTCCCGCGTTCGCACGTCGTGGATCTGCCACAGATCCAGATAGTCCGTGCCCAGTGCAGCCAGGCTGCGGTCCAGGTCCTGCTCGACCCCGGATTTGTGCCGCATGGCGGACTTGCTGGTCTGAAAGACCATCCGCCGCACGTCCGGCCGCTCCTTCCACACGCGGCCGAGGTATTCCTGGCTCCCCGCGTAGGCGTTGGCCGAGTCGAAGTAGGTGATGCCGGCGGACAGCGCGGCCTCGATGACCTCCCGCGCCTCCTCGTCCCTGCCGTGAGTGCGCAGGACACCCTCGCCTCCCAGGCCCACGCAGGTCACCTTTTGTCCGGTGCTTCCCAGGGTCTTTTCCAAAATGGGCGTGCTCTGCATCATGCTGTCGTCCTTTCGACCGAGGCCCGCGCCTCTTCCCGGCGGTGACGGCCCCGGAGATAAGCGTCGTCGCCGCCTCGCGCGCAAGGCGGCTGCTTTGAGGTAAAAGGCGGGAGGGGTTCTCCCAAAGGGGGCGGATCAATGGGGTGTGATGGAAACGTCGTGCAAGGTGCCGGAGATGCCGCCCACGGTGAGCGAACCCAGGGACCGGCCATGGCCGGGTTCGCCTCCCGGGCGCAACGCGTCCACACGGAGTTTCCTCGCGGAGAGAGGCCTTGGGGAGTTGGCCATGCACGGGTCGCCGCCTCGCGATGAAAGGCGCACTCCGTCGGCCGTGAGGTATCCCGGCCTCGACCATTTCCGCCCCGCGCCGTCCGCGTCTCCCCAGACAATCCGGCTTCCGCCCGTGACTGGCGCGAAGCCCGGTTCGCCCCGGCTTCGACGTGGCTGGAGGGAGGAAGACGGGTCGGGCCACGCACCGGTTTCTCCGAACAGGGAACCGGCCAGGGCAATCGCCGGCAATACGAGCAGGGCGATGAGGACGCGAAGGGGCAAAGACGGCCTCCGGAAATCAGTGGGGTGTGATGACGGTGGCGCCACCCGCGGTGCCGATGTCCCCGAAGGTGAGCGAACCAAAAGACGTCCCCGAGTCAAGGGCTGAACCCAGCTTGAGTCCCTCGAAGGAAAGGGTGCGACGGCCTCCGGTGCCGGTGATGACCACCGCCGTCCCTCCGTCGGCGTTGGTGCCCATGTCGATGGACAGGCCGTTGATGTTCACCGGGCCGCCGCCGTCATCGTACGTCATGCCGCCGGCCGTGAAAAAGCCGCCACCGGAATACGTGCCAGATGTTCCCACGCCGTCTTCGTCCCCGAAAGCCACATACCCGCTGGTGACCTGGATGGACGCGTCAATGGCGATGCCCGCCTGGCCGCGGACCTTCTCCATCTCCCTGTCGGTCACGGATTCCATTT
Source organism: Desulfatibacillaceae bacterium (assembly GCA_046542385.1). GTDB lineage: Bacteria > Desulfobacterota > Desulfobacteria > Desulfobacterales > Desulfatibacillaceae > JBKHBM01. The sequence goes on from JBKHBM010000033.1 coordinate 26,135, forward strand.
CCGCGAGCCCGGGCGCCGCCCACAGGGCTGCGACAGCGATGCATGCGGCAATGGCGACGACGACTCTCATGATGCCCCCGTGATCCGGACGGATTTTTCACTTTTGTACCATAAACCAGGCTGCGGGAAAAGGCCGAATTGCCGGGGCTGTATTCAGCCGGGCTGATCGGAACATCGGGAAGACCTGCACACCCGGACCGCGGATATCAACAAAAATAACAATGCCTTATGGCATGGATCGTCACCCTCCGCCCGGCCCGGGAGCCCGCGATCGGAAAAGAAACCCCGGATTTGCCCTGTTTCGACTAAAAAGGCATGGACAAACATTAGTGGTTCTAATAAGATGGGATATCCGATGACTTCCTGTGAACCCGTTTGGAGGTGGGACATGGACACACGGGAAACAGACCGCGACGCCCTGCACGAACTGGACTTCGTCAAGTCCGGCAAAAACGGGGCTCCCAAGACCCTGGACGCCTTTTTCGCCACGTGGATCGAGGGCGACGCCAGGCATGGAACCTTTGATCAGGAAAAACAGGATAAAAAGGTGGTGGAACTGCTCAAACGCGCCTGGGGTTATGAGGATGGCGAGGACAGTCCCCGCGGTCCGGATCATGCCGACGCCTGGGACAGGGTGCTGGCCCGGGCAGCGAAACAATCCTCCAATGGCGGAGGACGTCCCGCTCGCGGGAGGGAGGATTTCGAGGGGGTCCTGGAAAGGGCCCGACTGGAATCCGCCACGGGGCAGCCCGCCACGGCCCTTCGGGACGATGATTCCTTTCAGCGCTTCCTGGACAGGGTTTCCGGCAACGACGGGCCGTGATCGTCCATCCCGCTCCCCGCCTGTCAGATCACGGGCAGCATGTGCTCCACCAGTTCGTCGGAAGTCTGCCTGAGGTTCCTTGAAAGAGTCCTGGCAATTCCTCTCAGAACGCCGATTCCCACTTGGGGATGCTCTTTTTGAATCCTCAGGAAATGATCGCTGGGCAGGGTGAGCAGTAGCGTGTCCTGTCGGGCTATCACCGTTGCCGAACGCGGGCTGTTGTCGATTACCGCCATCTCCCCCATTGAGTTTCCAGGCCCCACCCTGCAGATTTCGGCGCAGTCCGACCCGTCCGACGAATTCTTGAGCACCGCCAGCTGGCCCTTCGCCACAAAGCACATGTAATCGCCCTTTCTGCCCTCCTCGAAGACCAATTCGCCCTCGGCAACCTCCTGGAGGATGACGTAACGCGCCACGATGTCCCGCTGTTCCGGCGACAGTTCGTCGAACAGGTGGGTCGCGGCGAGGCATTGCCGAATGGTCGCCGAAGGATCGGCCACCGCGGTCCTGGCTAGTTCCATGATGTCTCCCCCGATTCGATGCGGCGCTACATGACAGGCAGCATGAGCTTCACCAGCTCGCTGGAGGTATTGCGCAGGTTCCTGGACAGGAGCCTGGCCACGGCTTTGAGTACCTTGATGCCGATGTATGGATGGGCGTCCAGCAGGTTGTGGAAGTCGCTTCTTTTTAGCGCGGCCAGTTCGCTGTCCGTCCTGGCCACCACGGTGGCGGAGCGGGGAAAGTCGTCCACTATGGCCATTTCGCCGATGGAATTGCCCCGGGTGAGGGTGGTGATGACGACCTGCTCCCCCTTGTCCGAGGCCTTGGACACCTCGAGTTCGCCCGAGGCCACAAAGCACATGTAGTAGCCCTTGGCGCCCTCTTCGAACAGCACCTCGCCTTCGCCCACCTCGAACAGCAGCATGTGGCTCGCAACGACCTTGAGTTCCTCCTCGCTCAGGTCCTTGAAGATGGGCATGGATGCCAACCCTTCCATGATGACCTTGCGCATCCCGCCGATGGGTACCTGCGCGTCGTCCTTTATCATGCCTTGACTCCTGGTGTGTCATGCAAGTCGGTGTTTGGGCCGGAATGGGTTTCCGGCTCCGGCCATGATCCGCCCGCCCCCATGTGCCCGAGCGGAAACGGTTTCATTATGACAAAAAACCGTGAGGAGTTTCAACGACTTTTACGACCGGCCGTCCCGCCCGCGTCGGGGCCTCGCTTTCGGGGCCGGACATCGCTGCGGGTTTCCAGCCGCTCCAGGGCGTCAAGATAGAGTCCCAGAACCGTTTCCGCGCCGTAGGACCGCTCCAGCCTGCGGACGATGAAATGGCCGCGGGCCATGTTCTGGAAATGGGTGATGAACAGCAGGTTGACCCCGCCGCCGGCCAGGGCGCCGATGAGGGGGATCGCCTGGGCCGCGAATCTCTGGGACACGAACAGGCCGTAACGCGAGGCGATCCTTGCCGCTATTCGGACGATCACGGGAGCGGTGCCGTCGAACAGGCTGGTGGCCGCCACGAAACTGGCGGCGTCGGACAGGGACCTGGCCAGGGCGGCCCGCACGGCGAAGTATCCGGCGTCCACGGCCGCGGCGTCCTCGGAGCCCGTCCCCAGGGCGAAGACCTCCATGCAGGCCAGCCTGGATTCCGGAGTACGGAGGCTCTCCCCCTCGCTCCGGCCGATGTCCGCGATGGACCGCAGTATGATGGTGGTAGTCACCGGCAGTTCCACGGCCAGAGCCGGCACGCCGAACAGTCCGCTCACGCCGCCGGTGGCAACCGCCATGGCGCGGTGGCGCAAATCCCCGGACAGGGACTTTTTCCCGGCTCCCAATGTCCGGATGGAGAATTCCAAGCTTTTTCTTATGGCGTCTTCCGTGATATCGGATAAGGATCGGTGCCATGCCCCGGGCAGCAGCGCCACAGCCTTTTCCACGGGCATGCCGATGTATTCGGACAACCGCGCGGCGTACGTGGGGTATTCGAGCAGGCGCACCGCCTGTTCCAGGCTTCTTCTGTCGTCGGGATGCATGATCATGGGCAACCGCTTTGCAAGGGAACAGGAGTCCGAAAAATAGCACGGCCGGCTCCCGGGTCAAAGGAAAAACCGGGACGGCCGGAGAGGACAGGGCTATGACGAGGTATGCAATCAGGGCCTACCCCGAGTTGTGCACCGGATGTCTGAGGTGCCAGCTTGCCTGCTCGTTCAGTCACACGGGAGCCTTCAACCCGGAGGCCGCCTTTCTCCGCGTGGTCCACGACGGAGTGAACTGCACCATCCGTCTGGCCAGGGGATGCGACGGGTGCGGCGAGTGCGCGGACGACTGCTTTTACGGCGCCCTCGAGAAGGCTGCCATGGAGGACACGCCATGAAGTGGTATGGATTCGCCGGATCGGTGCTGCACGTGGACCTCACGTCCCGGAAGGTGACGCGGGAGCCGCTGTCCCCGGGGCTCGCCGAAGGATGGATCGGTGGATTGGGCGCCTGCGTGGGCCTGGCACGGGAGTTTCTGGACCCCACCGCGGAACCCTTGTCCGAAGAGGCCGCCGTGATTCTGGGCGCCGGACCCCTGGTGGGTACCAACCTTCCGGCCAGCTCCCGCATGTACGCCGTGGCCCGGCTGCCCCAGAGCAACACGGTGGGATGGTGCGGCGGCGGCGGCGTCCGGTTCGCCGCCATGCTCAAGAACGCCGGGGTGGATCACGTGGTGATCACCGGCAGGGCCGACGCCCCGGTGGTCCTGGAGATCACGGACAAAAAGGCCCGACTCGTGGACGCCACAAGCCTCTGGGGCAAAACCGTGGGCGAAACCTGCCAGGCCCTGCGTCCCGCGCGAGGCGCGCCCCCGGGAGTCGTGGCCATCGGCCCGGCGGGGGAAAACCAGGTGCGATTCGCCATGTCCTTCGTGGACCGGTTCGCCACCATGGGACGGGGCGGTTTGGGAGCGGTCTTCGGCGCCAAGAACCTCAAGGCGATTACGGCGCGCGGTTCGGCCGGGGTGCGGGTGGCGGAGCCCAGGGCATACACCACGCTGTTGCGTGACCTCACCAAAAGGATGCGGGACTATCCGTATATCGAGGAGTGGCAGCGTCTGGGCCTCATCAAGTCCCTGCCCATAGTGCCGCACGAGGTGTACGAAAACCTCAAGGCGCGGCGCATCGCCTGCGTGTCCTGTCCCATCGGCGACAAGGACGTGCTGTCCCTGGACACCAGGGACGGCGAGCTGCTTGCGTGCAGTTCCAGCGCCGCCAACCTGTTCATGCCCATGATCTTCGGGGTCAAGGACCCGGTGGAGGCGGCCCGCTGCGTCCATCTGCTGGATGAGCTGGGCATGGACATGTTCGAGTTCCTCACGCTTTTGGGCGCGGCGCGGGATCTGGGTGAGGCGGGGGTGGTCCCGGCTTCCGAGCTTTCGCCGCCCCCCGCACTGGATTCGCCCGAATCGCTCCGGGAGTGGGCCCGGAAGATCGCGGGCCGCCGGGGCCTGGGCGATACCCTGGCCGAGGGAGCGGCCGGGATCGAGGGCCGATTCGGCGCGGAAGCCGCCGCGCGCATGCCCGCCGTGGTCAAGGGGATGCTGCCGTACGTGGGACCCAGGGGGCCGCTTCCCTGGAACCTGTTCGGCACCATGGAGCTGGGACAGGCCCTGGATCCGCGCGGTCCCCACGTGGGCGCCAGCGGTTCACCCACGTATTTCGCCAGGAGGCCCCTCGAGGTATTCCCGAAGCACCTGCGCCGCATGGGTGTTCCGGACGAGGCAGTGGACCGCATCCTTCCGGGCGGGGACGAACTGCGTGTGGGGCGGTTGCTCAAGTACTCCCATGCCTGGTTCGCCACGCTGGGCTCGCTGGGCCTGTGCGCCCGGGCCCAGATAAACCGCTTTTACAACCACGATCTCTGCGTGAGCCTGTATACCGCAACCACCGGAATACCCTCCACGGCCGCGGACTTCCGCAGGCGCACGGACAGGGCCTGGAGCGCACTGCGGCAATTGAACATGGAGGCCGGGCTGTCGCCGGAAAAGGACGCGGTGCCCGCGAAGTGGGCGGGAGAAGGCGGATTTCTGGAATACGTGAACGGTTCGTCCATGAGCCACGAACAGCAGCAGGAAGCGGTGCGGGATTACTACGATGAGCAGGGCTGGGATGCGGAAACCGGGGCTCCGTCGCGCCAGACCCTGGAGCGTCTCGGGCTTGAGTAGAGGCCCCTCCGGGTCCTGGCGCCGTCACGGCAAAAAGTGCGCACTTCGTCGGAAAGGGGGAAAGGCGGGCAATCCCCGCTTACCACTTCACCCGTACCGGAAGCTCGGGTTCCTCGCCCTTTATGGTGTAATTGACGAACGCCGTGAACATGCGCGCCTCGTCCTCGTGCGTGGCCGGCTTCCTGCCCTGTGGCGCCTTGGGCTTCTTGCCGCCCTTGTCCGACTTGTTCTCGATGTACAGAGGCATCCGTACCTCCCCCTTGAAGCTCTCTCACCCGGCCCGGGCCTCCGGGTCCAACAGCCGCGAAAGAAAATCCAACCTGCCCGGGACCAGATCGATGGCCGCTTCCGGACAGATCTCCATGCAACAGTAACAGCGAATACACTTCTTGTAGTCGTACCGCGGAACCCTGCGTCTGTCCCGAGTCCGGGAAATGGCACCGGCGGGGCATATGTGCCGACACTGGTAACACAGGGTGCAGCGCCCGGCCCGGGGTACGGGCCTGGCCACGAACCAGTTTTTCATCCTCTTGCCCACCAGCGGGCCGCGCAGGACGTGGGAACCCAGGCTTGCCAGGGTGGTGTCGAAATCCTTTACAAGGAGTTCGCCCAGAGGGTCCCCGCCCATCCAGATGTTGGCCGGGTCCGTCTCCCCCAGGCCCCTGCCCTCGGCGAAACTAAGGGTGGGTATCCTGTGCGGCCTGATCCCCACTACCGTGGCTGCCGCGGCGTCCACGGCCAGGGCGTCCGTACCCGCGACGATGACGCCTACGTGCCGGGGTGTGCCCGACGGGCCCGGCCCTTCTCCCTGCATGCCCAGGACGCCGTCCATCACGTGCAGCAGGGGCTTTGGCGGCGAGAATCCATGCAGCCAGGCCCCGTAAAGGTCCAGAAGCATCCCGGCAAAGGGCTCCACGTCCGGGCAACGCATGTGCCACCTGGACTTGGCAAGGCCCGGTATGGTGCCGAAAAAATGCTTCACCGCGCCGGAAAAGAACATGAAACCGTGCGTCTTGAGCTTGGGAAGGCTGACGATGGCGTCAGCCTCCAGAAACGCGCCGGCCACCTCGAACCGCCGGAACACCCTGCCCCCGGACCAGCGCAGGGTGCGGGTTTGCGTGACGTCGGCAACGGGCACGTCCTCGTCCCTGAGCACCTGGCCGTACCCTGCTCTGGCCAGGGTTTTCTCCAATGCGGTGTACCCCGGGCATTCCGCCAGAATCGGCCTGCCTCCAAGGTCGCGAACCAGCCGGACGGCGGCCCGGAAAAACTCCGGGTGGGTACAGACGGCCCGTTCCGGGGCCATGGGCATCACCAGATTGGGCTTCACCGCGACCAGGGCGTTACGCAGTACGGAAGTGTCCACGCCAGCGGCTTCAAGGCAAAAATGCATTTTCCGTACCAGCAGGTTCGCCTCGTAATAGTCGCATCTGGCAAGGCCCACGCGAGCGCTCATTCGTTTTTCTCCTCCATGCCGGGGCGTTTTTTCCCGCAATGCAAGGAAAACGTCCCGCCGCCCCGCGCCGCAACCGGAAAACACGCGGCCTCCCGTACAGTTCAGAGGCGACGTCCCGCACCCGGATCTCCGGTGCAGACTTCGTACCGGTGTGGTGGCAACCCGCGAAATACCGGTGGAAATTCCTTTTCCCGCGCTCGGTTTTCCGTGACGAGCAAGCGATAGGATAGTAAAAACGATGGATCCCCGGAGGTGTTTCACCACTCGTGGGGAGTTTTTGCCTCCCACCACAAAATTCTGAAATCACTTAATTTCCTACCCGAATACACGGGTTTGGTGTCCCCGAGGCAAACATCACGCAAACCCATTGTTTTCATTCACTGCAAGCAAGTCAAGCAAAACCAATCTTGACTACCCAGGTAGTGATTTGCATCCCCTTGCCCGGCCGGTAAAAACGCCTCATGACGCCTCTTTCGTTCGCCTCGCCAACCCCGCGGGTTTATTTCCCGTTCCCGGCTCATGCCCCGTCCTGCACGGACCGCAAGGGCCGGGATACACAAAAATCTGTTTGCAAGTTCCTGAAAAAGATGTACTATGGCCGCTGCCTTTTCGCGGGATACGACCTTTTACGGGCTTTGTTAACTTTTACTAAATGACTTACCTGTAAGTTCAGTGCACTTTAAGCCCATCGCCCCCATGGAGGGGATGGGCTTTTTCTGTCAAGCAGGGCAAACCAACGCCCTTTTGCAATCTTTACGCACCGTTATCCAGGAGTAGGGTTGCCATGTGTCGCCTGTTCGCAATCACCAGCACCGAACCTGTCTCGCCCATGACCGCCATCAACGCGTTGGACGTCATGCGCGAAGGCCACGACGGCTCCGGCGTCGGCCTGTTCCTCTCGGATCTTGCGGGTCCCTTCGAGGACATGAAGGACGCGCCCATCCTGTCGGGCATATTCACCGATGACGGATTGAAGCGGCTGGATCGCTTCATGATGGAAGTCGGGTTCGTCACCAAGTACAAGGTTTCGATCCGGCCTCCCAAGACGACGCCCAAGGGCGTGCCCCGGCGCGACAAGTACATCGTCCGCGCCTACGAGTACCCGGATTCCTGGGACGGGGTGAGCCAGGCGGAGCGGGAAGAGCGTCTGCTGCGCATCCGGCTCCAGCTTCGCAAGATGGGCCAGGATCGCGACGACATGATCGTTTACTCGTTCTGGCCGGACGTCATCATGATCAAGGAGATCGGCGACCCGTGGACCGTGGCCGAGCATCTGGGCCTGGACCGCCCGGACCTGAACGCCAGGGTGATCCTGGCCCAGGGCAGGCAGAACACGAACTACGCCATCAACCTCTATGCCTGCCACCCGTTCTTCATCCAGGGCATCTGCACGATGACCAACGGAGAGAACACCGCGTTCGTGCCCATCCGCGAGTTTCTGACTTCCCGGGGGCTTACCGGATACACGGGCTACCAGTCCGACTCCGAGGTGTTCACCCACATCATGCATTACTGCCATTACCACCTGGGGCTGCCTCTGGAGGCATACAAGCACATCATCACTCCGCTCAAGGACGAGGACCTGCCCTGTCATCCGGACAGCCGGTTCCTCACCAACCTCAAGCGCTCGTGCCGTTTTCTGACCATCGACGGCCCGAACTGCGTGATAGGCTGCCTTCCGGACAAGACCCTGTTCATGGTCCAGGACCGGAAGAAGCTCCGGCCCGGGGTGGTGGGCGGACGCCCGGGCATGTACGCCTTTTCATCGGAAATATGCGGGCTGGACGCGACCATTCCGGACCGGGTCAAGTCCGAGGACTTTCAGCCCATGCATCTTGACACGGCCATGGTCAGCCCCAATCGCCAGGAGGTGCGCATATGTCGACAGACAGAGCCATTACCCCAGCTACACTGAATATAAAGGATCTGCCCTGGCAGATCGCCTGGAGCAAGGAGAAGTGCACGCTCTGCGGCCGCTGCACCGCGGTGTGCCCGGTCCACGCCATCGAGTTGGGCGTCTTCGGCAAAAGGGAGATATCCCAGCCCGAGGGGCTTCTGGCCAGGCCCAGAAACGAGCATTCCATTTACTACGGCGTGCGCCAGAAGTGCGACCCGGCCTATGCGTGCGTGGGTTGCGCCATGTGCTCCATGGTGTGCCCGAACGACGCCATCGCCCCGTACAAGAGCGACGAGCAGTCCAAGCTGCCCTACCACATAAACCGGGGCGGGCAGCCCAGGAGGCGCGGCGGCCGCAGAAACGCGGTCATGGGCATCCTGGACAGGATCAAGTTCATCCGCATCTCCATGCTCACGGACCCGGCCCTGGACGCGGGGCGGCACGAGTTCGAGCTGCGGACCCTTCTGGGCCGTGTACTGCCTCCCGAGGAGAATCTGGCCCTGCTGAGGGACGAGGGATGGATGCCGCCGGTGCGGGAGATCTATCCGTTGATGATCGGCTCCATGAGCTTCGGCGCGCTGTCTCCCACCATGTGGGAGGGCCTCGTCATGGGCGTGACGTACCTCAACGAGGAGCTGAACATGCCGGTGCGCATGTGCACGGGCGAGGGCGGCTGTCCTCCGCGCATACTTCGTTCCCGGTTTCTCAAGTACGTGATTCTGCAGATCGCGTCCGGGTATTTCGGGTGGGACGAGATCATCCACGCGCTGCCCGAGATGAAGGAGGACCCCTGCGCCATCGAGATCAAGTATGGCCAGGGCGCCAAGCCCGGCGACGGCGGCCTTCTCATGTGGCACAAGGTGAACAAGCTGATCGCCGCGATCCGGGGCGTGCCCCGAGGCATTTCGTTGCCCAGTCCGCCCACCCACCAGACCAAGTACAGCATAGAGGAGTCGGTGGCCAAGATGATCCAGTCCATGTACATGGCCTGGGGATTCCGGGTGCCCGTCTACCCCAAGATATCGGGCAGTTCCACGGCCCTGGCCGTGCTGAACAACCTGACCCGGAACCCCTACGCGGCGGGCCTGGGCGTGGACGGCGAGGACGGCGGGACCGGCGCGGCGTACAACGTCTCCATGGACCACATGGGACACCCCATAGCCAGCAACATCCGCGACTGCTACCTGAACCTGGTCAAGCTGGGCAAGCAGAACGAGGTTCCGCTCATAGCGGGAGGCGGTCTGGGCAAGAACGGCAACCTGGCGGCCAATGCGGCGGCGGCCATCATGCTGGGAGCCAGCGCGGTGCAGACCGGCAAGTACATCATGCAGGCCGGCGCGGGCTGCCTGGGCTCCGAGGGCGACCGTTGCAACGTGTGCAACATCGGGCGTTGCCCCAAGGGCATCACCAGCCAGGACCCCAGGCTGTATCGCCGCCTGGACCCGGAACAGGTGGCGGAACGGGTGGTGGACACCTTTCTTGCCTTTGACACGGAACTGAAGAAGATCGTGGCGCCGCTTGGAAGGTCGACTTCCCTGCCCATCGGCATGGCTGATGCCCTGGGAATCGACGATTATCACGCGGCGGAGCGGCTTTCCATACGCTATGTAGTGTAGGTTGAAAACGCCACAAGCACGGCCCGCCACGGGCTAACGGGCGGGCAATGTCGGAGCGACAGCGATATGAGCACGCAGCAGAAGGAACATGTGATCCCCGGTATCGTCGAGGGGCGCAGGGTGGACTCCAGGACCCTGGAAGAGCGAATCCAGAAGGCGGTGGCCAGGGGCCACAAGAGGATTCTCATCGAGGCCAGGGGCCAGCACGGCATCGGCGGCCGCCTGTGGCAGGCCGGCGACACCCCCGTCAACGTGGAAATCGTCGGGCCTCCGGGACAGCGGGTGGGTTCCATGGGGTTTCCCAACACCCGCGTCGAGGTCCTCGGTCCCGCTTCGGACGACACCGGATGGCTGAACGCGGGCGCCGAGATCGTGATCCAGGGGAACGCGGGCAACGGAACGTGCAACGCCATGGCCCAGGGCGCCGTGTACATAAACGGCAGCATAGGGGCCCGGGGCATGACCATGACCAAGGCCAACCCCAGGTTCGCGCCGCCGGAGTTGTGGGTGCTGGGTTCCGTGGGCGACTACTTCGCCGAGTTCATGGCGGGGGGGAACGCCGTGGTATGTGGATATGAACCGCAGTCGCCGGACAATGTCCTGGGATATCGTCCTTCCGTGGGGATGGTCCGGGGCCGCATCTACTTCCGCGGTCCTCATTCCGGCTTTTCACAGGTGGACGCCAAGCTCATCCCCATGGATGACGAAAGCTGGGACTGGTTGGCGGAGGGCCTGCGTCGTTTCCTGGACAACATCGGCCGTCCCGAGCTTCACTCCAAGCTGGCCAGGCGCAAGGAATGGCAGCTGATCGAGGCGCGCACGCCCCAGGAGAAGATGACGGCGCCGCGCAGGTCCATGGGCGAGTTCTACTCCGAGGTGTGGGAACGCGAGATGGGCCGGGGCGCCATGCTGGGCGATCTGCTCAATGTCCGCCGGGGCGCGGTTCCCCTCATCACTACCGGCGAATGGCGCCGCTTCGTGCCCGTCTGGGAGAACAGGCGGTACACACCGCCGTGCGAGGCGAGCTGCCCCACCGGAATGCCCGTGCAGGAACGCTGGCGCCTCATTCGCGACGGCAGGGTGGACGAGGCCGTGGACATGGCTCTGGCTTACACTCCGTTTCCCGCCACTGTCTGCGGGTATCTGTGCCCCAATCTCTGCATGCAGGGCTGCACCCGGTCCGATTTTGCCATGGCTCCCGTGGACGTTTCCCGACTGGGCAAGTCCAGCGTCAAGGCCAGGGTGCCCGAACTGCCGCCCTTGAGCGGCAAGCGCGTTGCCGTGGTCGGCGGCGGCCCCGCCGGCATCTCCGTCGCCTGGCAGCTTCGCCTTCGCGGGCACGAGGCCGTTGTCTACGACATGGGCAACAAGCTGGGCGGCAAGATATCCAGCGTGATCCCGGGCTCCCGGATTCCCTCCGAGGTGCTGGACGCGGAGCTTGGCCGCATCAGCGAGGTCCTGCCCCACGTGAATCTCCAGCAACGGCTTGCCAAGGAGGACGTGCGCCAGCTCAAGGTGGATTACGACTACGTCGTGGTTGCCGCCGGAGCGCAGAAGGCCCGCACCCTGAACGTGCCCGGCGCTGAACGGATGGTCCCGGCCAACGACTTTCTGCGTGACGCCCGTGACGGCAAGGTGAAACCCGGCAAGCGCGTTGTCGTCATCGGCGCCGGCAACGTGGGCTGCGACGTGGCCACCGAGGCGCATCGCCTGGGAGCCGACGACATCACCCTCATCGACGTGCAGGAACCCGCCTCCTTCGGCAGGGAGCGCGAGGACGCCGAGGCGGCGGGCGCCACATTCCTGTGGCCCCGCTTCACCCGGGAGGTCACGGACAAGGGCGTCGTTCTCACCAACGGCGAGACACTGCCCGCGGACACCGTCGTCGTCTCCATCGGCGACCTGCCCGACCTGGACTTTCTGCCGGACAGCGTGGAGACGGAGCGCGGCTTCATCAAGGTGGACGAGGAGTACCGCACCTCCAACCCGAAGATATTCGCCATCGGCGACGCGGTAAGGCCGGGCCTGCTTACGGACGCCATCGGCATGGGAAGCAGGGCCGCGTCCGTGATCTCGGACCTGCTGGAGGAGCGCCGGCCCCACGTGGCAGGCAGGCTGGAGATGGACAAGAACCGGGTCACCCTCGAATACTTCGATCCGCGCACCGCGGACTTCGAGGACGTCCACGCCTGCGGCGCCCAGTGCGTTTCCTGCGGCGTATGCCGGGACTGCGGCATCTGCGAGGGCATCTGCCCCCGAGGCGCCATCCATCGGGATCCGGCCCGGGGTGGCGAGGACTTCGAGATGCGGGTGGACCCGGAAAAATGCATCGGCTGCGGCTTCTGCGTCGCCGCCTGCCCCTGCGGCATCTGGAACCTGGTGGAAAACGAGCCCATGGACGAGTCGTTGTAGCCCACTCGCACCGGGGTGACAATTCGATTTTATGGAAACGGGGCGGCGTCATGCCGCCCTTTTTCATGGATCGTTGGCTTTTTCTTTGCGCCGATCCGTGGCATAATACCGGACCGTTTGATACCGTAATTCATTCAGGCAGGCGAGCAATGGACAAGATACCCCCCAAGACATATGACGAGTACATCCAGGCATTGTCGGACGTCAGCCGGGCCATCACTTCGGATCTGTACATCGGCGACATCCTGAAACTGGTGGTGCTGGTGACGGCCAAGGTCACGGGAGTGGACATCTGCTCCCTGTGGCTGGTGGAGGAGGGCGAAAACCCGGCCAGGCTGAGGCTGGAAGCCACCCAGGCCATGGACCCGGATTACCTGGCGGATCGCACCCTGGGCATGGGCGAGGGCATCGTCGGCTACGTGGCCCGGAAGCGGCAGCCCATGTACGTGCTGGACGTACTCAGCGAGCCCCGGTTCAAGGAAAAGGACATGGCAAAGCGGCTGGGCCTCGCCAGCATGATAAGCGTGCCACTGATCCTGTCCGACGAGGTCATAGGCGTGCTCAACTGCTTCACCCGCACCTCGCACGTGTTCACGGACACGGAGACGAACCTGATCACCGGCGTCGCCAACCAGGCGTCGGTGGCCATATCCAACGCGCGGCTTCTCGTCCGCACCCGGGTCATCGAGGAGGAACTGGCCACCCGCAAGAAGATTGAGCGGGCCAAGGAAATCCTCATGGCGCGAAGAAACCTCACCGGTGAGCAGGCCTTCCGCGCCCTGCAGAAAAAGAGCATGGATTCCCGGAAGTCCCTTCGAGAGATCGCCGAGGCCATCATCCTGTCGGAGGATATTTGACCTTTGGGGTGAACCGGGCCGTACATGTGCGACGGGTGCGTGACCCCGAACCCGCATGGATTGGGACATCAACCGCGCCACCGACATCGATCAAAAGGGTGTTGTGCGCCGTGCCCGTATCAAGAGAAATGTCGAAGCCGACCTTGAGAATGAACCCTCTCTGCTAAACGGGAAAACCCGACAAGGTGAACGGCCTGCACGGCATATCGTTCACGGGTCAAGCCCGAGCGACAGCGAGGGCGGAGGACCCAACAAATTGTTTCCGTTTTCCTCAAAGCAGTCCCCGCGGGGGACATAAGCAATCAGTCGTAGGTAGGCGCCAGAGCAGCGCGACAGCGGTGCGCGGCCCAACAGTCCGTCATCCCCGCGAAAGCGGGGACCCAAGTCTTTTCGATAATTTATGTGCCCATGGGTCCCCGCTTTCGCGGGGATGACGAAGCTATTGCTCCTGGCCATTAAAACACGAAGGCCACACACACCACCGAGGCCCTTGCGGGCAACGGCACGACTTCCCTATCAGCCTGTTGAAAAACGCGATCTGCGCAGTACGCGCTTCATTTCTCGTCAGTGCGGCGTACGCCAAGTACGCCTTGTTCCTCGAAATTCGTGCGCCTTGCATCTCATCATTTTTGAACAGGCTGCCAATTCCGGGTTTTTCAACGGGCTGTTAACGGGAAAACC
>JBKHBM010000148.1:0-9985 GCA_046542385.1 Desulfatibacillaceae bacterium
GACGCGCCGCATGAGGCCGCCCCGGAGGGCGAAAAATCCTTTCACCCACCGGGTGTAAACGAAGAGTTGTTCAAGAACACGCAAAAAAGTCCGATTTATGGGGCTCTTGAAAGTTGTTTCAATATTTTCGTCACGGATGCAGGACCTGTTCAACCAAGGGCCCATTCCGGTTCCGCTTCCTTCCATTTCTTTGCCGGGCCAGCCCGGTCAATGTTTCCTGCATGGCGGCTTCCACCATGGCAGCGCATTCCCGGACATACCGGTCGTCACGGGCGGCCTCCGGGCCGGAGCGGTCGAACCGGATCGGCTCCATGATTTCCAGGAGAATGCGGGCAGGGTAGGGGATGAAAAAGGGTGGAGGCCCGAAAGTCAGGCCCAGGGGGAAGCTGAGAGTGAGGGGCCAGACGTTGATCCTGGCCCATTTGCCCATACCCAGGGCCCTGGCGAACCGGGGCATGTTGTCCAGAATGATGAACACGGACTGGGCCCCGGCCGTCACCACCGGCACGATGGGAACGCCCTGCTCGAGAGCCAGGCGGATGTAGCCCGTGCGGCCTCCGAAGACGATTTGGTTCCTGTGGCGGAAAGGCCGCGCGGCGTCCAGGTCTCCCCCCGGATAGCAGCCCGTTGAAAAACTCGAGATTTGCAGCCTGTTCAAAAACGATGAGATGCAAGGCGCGCGAATTTCGAGGAATAAGGCGTACTTATGGTACGCTGCACTGACGAGAAATGAAGTGCAACGCCACAGATCGCGTTTTTCAACAGACTGATAGGTGAGAACCTTGTGGCCCGCGACAAGGGCCTTGCGCGCGTTGGCCCGCGTGGCCCGCATGCCGCCCGCGTATCCCGCCAATCGCCTGAGTACGGGAAGGGCCACTCCGAAGTTGTGCTGCAGGCTGTAGGGAAGGGCGCCCGGCCCCTGCGCCTTGTACACCTCGGCCAGGAGTATCCCCGTGTCCAGCGTGAACACGATCATGTTGTGGTTGCCCACGAACAGCGCCGGTCCCTCAGGAATACGCTCCACCCCGGTGACGGATGCCCGGAAATACCTCTTCAGCCCGGTCCCCAGGGCCGGAATCAACCAGTCGATCAGCACCAGGTTCCGGTTGTCCAGCGAATCCGGGTCATGGCGCAGGGCCCGCTTGAAAGGGAAGGGGACTGTTCCGGGTCGAAATGTCATGGGCCTGCCTTGTGGGCGGTTCAAGGGCGCCGGCACGGCCCCTGTCACGCCCCCCTCGGCGCGGCGCCTGCCATTGCCCGGAGGTTGGCGCCGTCCTGTTCCAGTTGCCTGCAGGCGCAATCGTAGCCCATTTCGATGATGTCGTCCATCCTGTCGAAATCCAGCAGGCCGACACCGGGAAGGTCCGGGGTGAACACGAAATCCGCGTCCCGGATAGTTTCGTTGGCGCGCTGTATGCTGCTTAGCAGTGTGGTGCGCATGATGATGCTGAGGATTCCGGGCACGGAAACGCGACTGGCAAAGGGATTCATGCGGGACCAGAAAACCTGGGCGTTCGTGGGAAGGCAGTCGCGATTGTCAGCCATTTCCATTTCCAAGCCATCGCTCACGTTCACCAGGATGATTGAACCCCCGCACTTGTTTCGCATGACGTCGGTGGGGAGGTTGTTCACGACGCCGCCATCCACCAGAAAGTGCTTCCGGGAAACCACGGGCGGGACGATTCCCGGCAAGGAGATGCTGGCTCGGATGGCTTCCCACAAGACGCCTTCGCCATGCACTTCCATGCCGGCTCTCGAGAGATTGCTGGAAATGCAAAAATAGGGAATCCAGAGGTCTTCGATCCTGGTTTCGCCAAAGGCCTTTCGTAAACCCGCGTCGAATTTTCTGGAGTACAGAAGGGAAATCATGGGCACCGTATAGTCCTTGAGAGGTCGCTGTCGGATCACGCCTTCATGGAATCCGTCCCTCATCTCCCTCCAGTCCATGCCCATGGCTGTCAGCCCGGCTATCATGGCGCCGGAACTCGTGCCACCCACGGCATCCACGGGAATGCCATTCTCGGAAAGGGCGCGCAGGACGCCGATGTGCGCAAGCCCCCTGGCTCCACCGCCGCCCAGCACAAGGCCCATCGAGCGGCCGCCCAGTCGCCGGGCTATCCGTTCAAAATCCTGGTTCGAATTCCAACGCACGTGTTCGTGGTCGTCAATCACCCGGCCTTCGCGCCATCTGCAGGTCCCTGTCGGAAGTTTCCCTCCGTCAGGGTGGATAACGACCAACATGCAAAAGGGTCGCGTGATTTCACCGATTCCTCGTTCCAGTTCGGACTGTGCCTGGCAGACACCCGTGGAATCGCCTGCGCGCGCAACCAGAAGAACCGCGTCGGCCTGCTCCACGCAGCGCCGGGTCCAGGCCGAAAGGTCCGGGTCGACCTCGTACAGCACGAACGCGTTGTGGGATTCCAATTGGTCCAGCCAGGCGGAAAGTCGGATGCTTTTCGGGTTGTCCGGGGCAACCTGGGAGATTCCGGGGGCGTCCAGGGCACGGTCGATGCGCTTGCTTGTCAGATGCTCCGTTGCGCCTCTCCCGGACAGTGCCGAGGCCAGGCGACGGGTGAACTCCGCCACCGGCACGCCCGGCGCGGCGGGCAGCACGGCCACGTTGATGTAGCGGCGGTTGGCGCGGTAGTCCTGCCTGGTGCGCACCCGCTGGAGAATCATCCGCATGAATGCAGGCAGCACGGAAGAATGCCGTCTTACGGCCTCCTGGAAGAAGTCCGCCGAAAATTTCGCAAGGTCGCTGCTACGGGCGGCATACACGCTTGCGGTCCGGGGTTCCTGGGTGAACAGGCCAAGCTCGCCGACTGTTTCACCGCGGCGGATTTCGTTCACCACGGTTTCCCCGCCACCATCATCCCGGCTCGTGGCGTACAGTCGGCCGCTTAACAAAAGGTAGAAGCTGTCCGACGGATCCCCTTCGCGGATCAGCCGTTCGCCCTTGGGCAAATGCACCCATTGGGCGTTTTGCTCGATCTTTTTTATCAGCTCCGCGTCATCCCGGCCCAGGATCTTGGGCATTATCAGCCTGTTGAAAAACGCGATCTGCGGTGTTGCGCTTCATTTCTCGTCGATGCAGCGTACCGTAAGTACGCCTTACTCCTCGAAATTCGCGCGCCTTGCATCTCATCGTTTTTTAACAGGCTGCAAATTCCGAGCTTTTCAACGGGCTGTTATGCGTCGAACCTGCTCCTGGAGCATCCGCCGTCGGAACAGGGCGTTGAAGGCGTCCAGAATCCGGGGGTACCGCCGCGCCAGGTCATTGAACGAGTCCTTGTCCAGGGAAAGCAGTTCTGCGTCCTCGATGCAGGTCACCGTGGCCATGCGGTTGCCACCGGAGAGCAGCTGGACCTCTCCCACCACGCTGCCGGGCCCGGCCTCGCCCAGGTCGCGTTCCTTCCCCTTCCTGTCGGCGATGGAGGCCTGGAGTCTGCCCGAGCATACAAAGCACAGGAACCCGCCGGGGTCCCCCTGCCGAAAAAGCACGTCCCCGGCGGACAGGCTGGTTTTCCGAAGGTTGCCGGACAAGCCGGACAAGGCTTCACTGCTCAGCTGGCGCAGGGTCGACTGGCCTGACAAGAGTTCCACCAATCCATCCGAGTCACGGCTTTCCCCATCCGCGGTCATGTTCACCTCCGGGGTCCCGGCAACGGCCGCATACTCTCCACCCCGGGAAATGTCAGTGGGAGCTGAAGCCGGGCCAGTATGAAAGGAAGGTTCTCAGTCGACTGGTATCCTGGTAGACTGTGATTTGCATAGCATGATCATGGTACGGGGCGCAACGGTAAACAGTGAGGATGCCGGAATGTTTCCGGTGTAAAAATTTCAAATGATTTCGGTTGTCTGCAAGTTATGCTTTCCGTAACCGCTTTACTGGTCGTTGCCGGCTCGACCTGCCCCGGGGAATTGGCGGGGCGATGCGACGCCAGGACGGCGGGCCCATGGGGTTTGACAGTCCCTCGAAAAACCCGGACCTTACAACCCGGTCGAAAACGATGAGATGCAGGACGCGCGAAGTCCCGGGATGTCGGCGTACCTGGCGCACGTCGCAACGTCCGGATCGCGTTTTCAACAGGCTGTTAAAAGGTAATCACGGTGTAACCCCGCTCCTGGAAACCGGAGATGGACGGATGGCCCGACATGTCGTCCAGCAGGGCGAAACCAAGGTCCCGCACCTCGTCCAGCACGCCCATCTTGGCCGAGCAGGCCCTGCACGCCCCGGCGAACAGGCCCGCGTCGCGGGCCTTGGCGTACAGCTTGTGAAACGGGTTGCCCTCTGTTGCCAGATCCGGCAGCAGCTTCGTGGCCGATCCCTCCACGATGATGGCTGCTTCCCACCCCTTTTCGTGGTAGTCCAGGGCATTGAGCAGCACGTGCACGAAACACATCTGCTCTCCATTGAATCCGAACAACGCTACCTTTTTGTCTGACATGATTTTGTCCTGTTTTATGGGGGCTGAATAATCGTTTCCAGCCTGAAATTTGTTGGGTCGGGCCGCGCAAGGTGCGCGAGATGCAAGAAGCAAGGCGTACACAAAGTACGTCGCGTCGACGAGCAGCGAGGCGCAACGTCGCGGATCACGTTTTCAGACAGGCAGTCACTCAAACATCTTTCCCGGATTCAGCACTCCATTGGGGTCGAACACCTGCTTGATGCTTCGCATGAGCGAAAGCTCATGCTCGGGGACCTCCCTGCCCATCCAGGGTGCCTTGGTGATGCCTACGCCGTGCTCGCCGCTGATGGTGCCGCCCAAAGCCAGGGTGGTGTCGAACACCTCGTCCACGGCCTTTTCCGCAACGGCGCGCACCACGGGGTCGGACTTGTCCAGCATGATGTTCACGTGCATGTTGCCGTCGCCCGCGTGGCCGAAGGTGACCATGACAAGGCCGGTCCGCTCCCGGATTTCATCGATCCTGCGCACCATTTCCGGGATGCGGGATCGGGGCACCAC
Organism: Desulfatibacillaceae bacterium; assembly: GCA_046542385.1. Taxonomy (GTDB): domain Bacteria; phylum Desulfobacterota; class Desulfobacteria; order Desulfobacterales; family Desulfatibacillaceae; genus JBKHBM01. The sequence continues at coordinate 4,968 of JBKHBM010000148.1, forward strand.
GATGTCCTCGTTGATCTTGTCCGGGCCATACCGGAACAGGGCAGGGGACAGGGCCTTCCTGGCCGACCACAGCTTGTCGGCCCGCTCCTGGTCCTCCGTGCCTGAAACCTCCCGGGCCCCTTGCTCCCTGCAGACCTCGGCAAGCCGTTTTTCCTGGGCCGCTGTCTGGTCCGCCGGTCCGTCCACGGCCAGCAGCAGGATGGCGGCCGCTTCCGTGGGCAGGCCGGTATTCAGATAATCTTCGGCGCAGGCGATGGCGGCCCGGTCCAGGTACTCCACGGCGCGGGGCACGATCCCGGCGCGAAACACGGCGGACACTGTGCGTGCCGCGTCCTCCATGCTGTCGTACACGGCGGTGAGGGTGCGCACGCTTTCCGGCTTGGGCACCAGGCGCAGGGTGATTTCCGTGATCACGGCCAGGGTGCCTTCCGAGCCCGCGACAAGGCGCGTCAGATCGTACCCCACCACGCCCTTTGCCGTGCGGACTCCGGTGCGGATGTGCTCCCCGGCTCCGGTAACGGCGGCAAGTCCCAGCACGTAGTCCCGGGTCACCCCGTACTTCACGGCGCGCGGTCCTCCCGCGCATTCCGCCACGTTGCCGCCCAGGGTGCAGTAATCCGCGCTGGACGGGTCCGGCGGATAGAACAGGCCCAGGGCCTCGACCTCCCGCTGGAACGCGCCGGTGAAAACGCCGGGCTGGACCGTTGCCACCATGTTGTCCCCGTCGATCGCAAGAATGCGGTTCATCCTGGACGTGGACAGGATCACGCCGCCCCGGACGGCGAGGCACCCTCCCGTCATCCCGGTTCCCGCGCCACGGGGGATCACGGCGAATCCCAGTTTGTTGGCCAGCCTGATCACGTCGGCCACCTGTTCCGCGTTTTCCGGCATGGCCACGGCGTCGGGCATCACCACCCGGTTCGTCGCGTCGTACGCGTGGCAGACCCGCTGCATGTCCTCCACCAGCACGTGCTTTTCCCCCAGGATTTTCCGAAGCCGCCGAAGCGCCTTGTCCGAGAGCGCCATGTCCGTCCCTTCCATGTATGATGTAGCCGGTTGTCAAACGAGTACCATAAGCCCGCGGACCATGCCAGGGGAAAGGCGCTGTCACGGGCGGGGTCCCGGCCACGTCACGGTTGACACGCCCGTGCCCTCCCGCTACCTATATCTTTTCAAGGGATGTGGGATGGGGATATGTTGCACCGCCGGGATTCGTGCTTACCTGTATCCCAACCCATTGGACGAATCGACACGGGAAAACGCCGCCGGGGCGCGGGGAATTGTGCGTCCGGGCCAAATACTTTTTCGAAAAGGACATTGCGACATGAAATCCTACGTGAAACGCGCTTTCGGCTGGCTGCTGCTGTGGATGATCCTCTTTTCCTGCGCCGTGTTCGGCGCGATGTACTGGAAACTGTACATGGCGGGCGGCGCGGCCGAGGCCATGCCGTTTTCCGATTTCGCCGTTTTCGCCGGCATCGTTCTGGGCGCGGGAGCCGTGCTGTTCACGCTGCTGGGGTGGGCTTGCCTTCGCGCAAGCGCCAAGAAGCATCTTTCCCAACCCGAGCCGGCAAGAGGCGTGACCACCGCGGCCAGCCAGGCGGGCCCGTCCGGGCAGGTGGTGATGACCCAGCGGGAGCAGGCGTTGAACGACCAGCGCAGGACCCTGCACATGCTTTCCATTCTGCAGAGGGAGGGCCGCCTGCTGGACTTTCTCTCCGAGGACCTGGAGCAGTACGACGATGACCAGATCGGCGCGGCGGTGCGCGGCATCCAGGAATCCTGCAAAAAGGTCATGGAAAAGCATCTGTCCCCGGAACCGGTAATGTCCCGGGAAGAGGGCGACGAGGTGGTGGTGGAGCCGGGGTTCGACCCCGATTCCGTCAAGCTGGTGGGCAACGTGTCCGGCCAGCCTCCGTTCAAGGGCGTCCTGCGCCATCGCGGATGGCGCGCCGGCAAGTTCGACCTGCCCACGTTCCACACCCACGGCGACCCCCGGATCATGGCCCCGGCCGAGGTCGAGGTGGAGTAGGGGGAGGCGGAGTCGGGAGTCTTGCCGTTCCCCGCGAGCACCTTGGTGTTATGTCTCGCCACTGTGCTTCAGAGGCCGGAATCATTACCTTCGTCATCCCCGCGAAAGCGGGGATCTATATATTTTCAATGATTTGCGTGCACCTGGGTCCCCGCTTTCGCGGGGATGACGAGTGGTTTTGCCGCATTCATTTTTGCCGGCAATCCCGGACGACCGGCAATGCGGGGCGACTTCCGGTTGCCCCATCACCGGCCCTTGAGGGGCCGTACAGGTCTAGGCCGGGGTCCAGGTGTGCGCAAGTAACCGGAAGCAAAGGAATTTCGATTTTCTACTGGATAACGTGTTGCCCGTTCATGGCTTCTTGCCGACAATTCGTATCAAACCAAAACGAAAACCACGACCTCCAACAAGGCGCCGCACCGCCGATGCACGGAGGTTTCACCATAACAGCCTGTTGAAAAACGCGATCTGCGGCGTTGCGCTCCATTTCTCGTCAGTGCGGCGTACCGTAAGTACGCCTTGTTCCTTAAAATTCGCGCGCCTTGCATCTCATTGTTTTTGAACAGGCTGCAAATTCCGAGTTTTTCAACGGGCTGATAAAGGAATGGGACTGATAAAGTGGAATCCGCACAATACATAATAGGCATCGACCTTGGCACCACCAACAGCGTGGTGGCGTACACGGAGGTGAACCCGGGGGACGGGGAGGGCGAAATCCGCTTTTTCAGCATCCCCCAGCTGGTGGCTTCCGGCTCCGTGGGCGAGCAGCAGACCCTGCCGTCCTTCATCCTCATGCCCGGACCCAATGACGTGGGCGAGGGCGCCCTGTCCCTTCCATGGAACCGGGACGCGGCGCGCGCCGTGGGCGTGTTCGCCCGCGACCGGGGCGCGGAACTCCCGGGCAGGCTCGTCTCCTCGGCCAAAAGCTGGTTGTGCCACGCGGGCGTGGACCGGAACAAGGCCATCCTGCCGTGGGAAGGCCCGGATGACGAGGCCAAGCTGTCTCCGGTGGAGGCACAGGCCGCCATTCTCGGCCACATCCGCGACGCGTGGAACCACGGGATGGCCGGGGACGACCCGTCGGCCCGCATGGAGGACCAGGAAATCCTGCTCACCGTGCCCGCTTCCTTTGACGCCGTGGCCCGGGAGTTGACCGCCAGGGCCTCGGAGATGGCGGGATTCGGCCACGTGACCCTGCTGGAGGAGCCCCAGGCCGCCTTCTACGCCTGGCTGTACAACTCCGGCGACAAGTGGCGGGAGCGCGTTTCCGTGGGCGACCACGTGCTTGTCTGCGACGTGGGCGGCGGCACCAGCGACTTTTCCCTCATCGAGGTCACCGAGGAGGACGGCGACCTGGTGCTGGACCGCGTCGCCGTCGGCGACCACCTTCTTGTGGGCGGCGACAACATGGACCTCGCCATGGCCCATTACACGGCTGCCCGGCTCAGGCAGGAGGGCAAGAAGAAGCTGGACTCCTGGCAGATGCGCGGCCTGTGGCAGAGCTGCCGCGCGGCAAAGGAGAAGCTGTTCGCGGAAGACGGTCCCGAGGCCGTGCCCGTGACCATCCTGGGCAGAGGCTCCAGCCTCATCGGCGGCACCATCAAGACCGAGCTGGGCCAGGAGGAGATTACCCGCATCCTGACCGACGGCTTTTTCCCCCGCGTAGGGCGCACGGCCGAACCTGACAACAAGCCGGGTTCGGGAATGCGCGAGCTTGGCCTGCCGTATGCCAAGGATCCGGCCATCACCAAACATCTGGCCCGGTTCGTGAACCGCCGGGAGGACTCGCCGCTGCCCACGGCCGTGCTGTTCAACGGCGGCGTGATGAAGGCTGCCGGCCTGCGCGGGCGGGTGCTGGACGTCCTGGGCGACTGGGCCGGCGCCGAGGTCCGGGAACTGGCCGGCATAGATTGTGACCTTGCCGTGGCGCGCGGAGCGGCGTACTATGGACTGGCCCGCCGGGGAAGGGGCATCCGTATCCGGGGCGGCCTGGCGCGTTCCTACTACATCGGCGTGGAAGCCTCCATGCCCGCCGTGCCCGGCCTGCCCGCGCCCCTGATGGCGGTGTGCGTGGCCCCCTTCGGCATGGAGGAGGGCACTGAGACGGACCTACCGGGCCGGGAGTTCGGCCTCGTGGTGGGCGAACAGGCCAACTTCGAGTTTCTGGGCTCCAACATCCGCACCGGGGACGAGGTGGGCGAGGTGGTGGAGGACTGGGAAGACGAGATCGAGCCCATCACCACCCTGGAAACCATGCTGGAAGGCGAACCCGGGGAGGAGGGCAGCGTCCTGCCGGTGAGGCTCCATGCCAGGGTCACGGAGGTGGGCACGCTGGAACTGTCCTGCGTGGCCCGGGACGACGATCGCTCCTGGCAGCTGGAATTCGACGTAAGGGAGAAGGAGGAATAGGGGGATTCTCTCAAGTATTGTTGAAGGCGGATAAGGATACCGGGGTGAAAACTTTCGTGAACAAATGTTTTCACTCCGGACCCCCCTTTCAAAGAGCTTTATATGTTTCAACCTGTTGCATTGATGACGCCCGGTTATTTCAGGGCGGCGGAAAACAGGATTGCCGTCTGTTTTCACAACGCCCCAACCGCTCGTCATCCCCGCGAAAGCGGGGACCCAGGTGTACGGGGCAAGTGGAAGTCAATGAGTTTGACGCCACAGGGTCGTGTTCGAAGCCGGGAGGCAGGTTGGGTCAAGCCCGCGCGATGGCGCGGCGGACCCAACATGGAGGCAATCAATGCCGTATGAGTTTGTTGTTGGGTCCGGCTCCGCTGCCGCTTCGCCTTGACCCAACCTACAATATGGCTTGTAACCATCTAGTATTTCAGGATTTACGATTCAATTGCGGAAGGCGGGCGTGGCGCGCCGTGGCCTTGCAGGATTATTCAGGGTAAACCACTATGGACGGAATCATGGAGAGGTAGGTTGGGTCAAGCCCGCGCGATGGCGCGGCGGACCCAACATGGAGGCAATCAAT
>JBKHBM010000034.1:0-39629 GCA_046542385.1 Desulfatibacillaceae bacterium
CTCATCGTTTTTGAACAGGCTGAAGATTTCGAGTTTTTCAACGCGCTGTTACGGATTCAGGTACATCCTTTTCTCCCGTTCCCGCTCCCGCCTCTGTTCCATCCTCGCCTCGCGCTCGGCGCGGCGGCGGGCCTCCATGATGTCCGTGGCCTTTTCCCACCACTGGTCAGCCGTGTCGGTATCACGGCGGGTGCCGATTCCGTAGCCGTACATCCAGGCCGCCCAGTGCATGCACTGAGGATCGCCCTTTTCAGCGCATTTCACAAACCAGTCGAGGGCCGCCCCGTCGTTCTTGGGTGTGCCGATGCCGGCGACGTGGAGGAATCCGAGGCTGTACATGGCGTCGGTGTCGCCCTTTTCCGCGGCCCTGGAATACCAGGCGCGTGCCTGGTCCACGTCCTTTTCCACGCCCTGCCCGTGCTCGTAGAGCCATCCCAGGTTGTTCATGGCGACGGGATTGCCCATGGCCGCTGCCTTGCGGTACCAGTGGGCCGCCTTTTCGTGGTTCCGATCCAGACCCCTGCCCCTGTCGTGCATGAATCCCAGCCAGCCCATGGCCGCCGGATTGCCTTTTTCAGCGCCCATTTTGAACCACCGCACCGCAATGAGGTAATCCCTGACCACTCCGTCGCCGTCATGATAAGCCGCGCCCAGGTTGACCATGGCCGCCGTGTCGCCCTTGTCCGCGGCGCGCTTGTACCAGAGCACGGCCTGCTCCTCATCCTTTTCCACGCCCCGTCCCCCCTGATACATGCCGCCCAGGGCGCGCATGGCGGCGGCCTCGCCCTTGTGGGCCGCCTTCCGGTACCAGTCCAGGGCCAGGGCAAAGTCCCGCGCCACGCCGTCCCCGGACTCGTACATCCCGCCCAGCCGGTACATGGCCGTGGCCTGGCCGTCCCGGGCAGCCCCGCGGTACCAGCGCAGGGCTGCCTCCTTGTCCTCGGGAACGCCCCTGCCGTGTTCATACATCCAGGCAAGATAGGCCATGGACAGCCCGTAGCCCTGTTCCGCCGCCTTTTTATACCAGCGGACGGCGGCCTTTTGGTCTTCAGGCGCGCCCCGCCCCTTTTCAAGCATCCAGGCCAGCCAGTGCATCGCCGGCGCGGAACCCAGGGCCGCGGCCTTCCTGTACCAGTGGACGGCACGGACATGGTCCCGGTCCACGCCGTCGCCCTCCCGGTACGCGTGGCCCAGATTGGCCATGGCGTTCCTGTTGTCGGCCTCGGCGGCCTGCCTGTACAGGGCCAGGCCCTTGTTCCTGTCCCGTGGCACCCCTCTGCCATTCATGTACAGATGGCCCAGCCAGTTGACGGCGAATGTGTCCCCGGCCCGGGCGCTTTTCCTGTACCAGTCCACGGCGCGTTCCACGTCCTTGGCCGCGCCCCTGCCCGACTCGATCATCCAGCCGATATTGTTCATGGCCACGGCATGGCCGCCGCCGGCCGCGCGCCTGTACCATTCCATGGCCAGGGCGTAATCCCGCCCCACCCCCAGACCGTCCTCCCGGGCGCTGGCAAGAAGAAAAGCCGCCTCCGTGTTCCCGGCGCGCGCCAGTTCCGTGACCCGGTCGATGTTTTCCCCGGCCAGACGACGGGCCCTGTCCTCGTCCCTGTCCACGCCGCAACGTCCCTTGTGCAGGATGCGCGCGACCCACATGGCGCCCAGGGGATCGCCCATTTCGGCGGCCTGCCCGAACAGGGACCATGCAAGATCGTAATCCACGGACCCGCCCCTGCCGATGTAGGCGTCCACGGCGCGGGAAACCAGGTCGGCGCCGGGTGTGGCCGACCGTGCGGGGACAAATGCGGCCAACACGAGAAAGGCCGAGGCAATACCCAGCCACCCGCGGCGCAAGGTCTTGATGTTGCGAAGCATTGCCAACAGAGGCCTCACTACTTTCCCCGGACCGGATTCAGGCGCCCGGAATACGCCGCCAGAGGCATCCCCGCCGTGTGTTCGTGCCCGGCCAGGTATTGGCCCCGCCAGGAGGACCAGTACAGTTGCGGCAACCGGGCCAGGCACTGGGACGTGGTGTAGCCCCGCAGAAAGCCTTCCGTGACCACGCGATGAAACAGGGGCAGCCTCAGCAGCCGGGCCCCGCCCGCCACATGGGGATAGGCCGTGGGACAGAACCAGCGGAGAAAGGCGACATTCAACCGGAAGAAACGGGTCAGCCGAAAAAACTCCCTGCGCACTCCGGCCGGGCCGACGGCGGCGCACGCCCGGGCGGCTGCCCTGCCCGTGGCCAGGGCGTGGTAGATGCCCTCGCCGGTCATGGGGTCGGTGAATCCTCCCGCGTCGCCCGCCAGAAGCACGGGAGGCGCCGGTTCCGGCAGTGTCGCCCCGCCCCATGGAATCGAGCCGCCCACCACCGGCGCGTCGGGCACGAAACCCAACCGGTCGCGGGCATAGTCCTCCAGCAATTGTTTCGGGCTGTGGCCATTGGAGCCGTGGGTGAGGTAGATGCCCGCATTCACCGTATCCGGGCCGGTGGCGAACACCCATCCGTATCCGGGAGGTTCGGCCCTGCCGTCGAACACCACCCGGCCGGCGTACCTGTCGGTCTCCACCCTCTCATACATGTAGGCGCCACCGTGCTTGTGGATTCTCCCGCCAAGGGAGCGCAGCACCCGGCTGGTAGGTCCGTCCGCGCCTATGACGACGTCGCAGTGGAAGACCCCGTCGTCCGTTCGCACCGCGAAACCCCCGGGGCCGTGGCTCACGCCCAGCACCTTGCGGCGCAGGATGGTGACGCCCCGGGCAACGGCATTGGCCCACAGGGAACGGTTGAACTCGCCTCGATCGACCACCCGGATGAGAGGGCCGCGCGCGGTGAACGTGTTGTAGTGCCAGGGCGGCGCGTTGGCCTCGACCGTGGGCACGTCGTATCCGGAAACGCAGGGCATGTCCATCTCGTCCAGCAGCATCCGGGCACGCGGGGTCAGGCCTCCGCCGCAGGGCTTGTTCGCGGGCGTCCCGCTTTTCTCCAGCACGACCACGTGGACCCCGGCCCGCTCGAGCAGCGTGGCGGCCGTGAGCCCGGCGGGCCCCGCTCCTGCTATGACGACATTTTCAACGGGCATGGGCCTCCTTTCCGTCCTGACGGACCCAGGGACGGGGGGTGGTAAACCGGATGCCTGAATCCGTCAGCCTCCCTGACTGCCATGACTCCGCAAACCCGCCGCATGAGGCGACTCACCGATTCAGGGGGAAATGCGCCATAACAGCCTGTTGAAAAACGCGATCTGCGCAGTACGCGCTTCATTTCTCGTCAGTGCGGCGTACCATAAGTACGCCTTATTCCTCGAAATTCGCGCGCCTTGCATCTCATCGTTTTTGAACAGGCTGCAAATTCCGAGTTTTTCAACGGGCTGATAGGGGAGCTTACGCGAAAACGAACAAGTATTTCAAGGTGTTTATGCATGCTTGATTCTGGACAAGCGACATCGGTCGTGCTACAAACAGCGGAAGACATCAGGGTCTGATCCGTGAGGAAATCCCGGATACGCCATGGACAGCCTCCCATGACACGCGCACCTTGAAGGCGCTTCCATGGAAATCCGGTTGCACCCGGCCGGTGAAAGGATTCCTCGCCCGCGGGACGGCACCGTGCGACGAGCCCTCGGCGAAGGAGCCGTCCCGGGTTGTCCGGGTACGGCCGTCAGACATCTTCCCTGCGCCCGCACTCTGCACGAGACCGTTCACGGATTCAGGCGGGAATCATTGGCGCCAACCCAGGAGTCCCCCATGTGCGAGAACCTCCGGCAGGACAACCGACAGTTCCCCAGAATCGACAAGGACGTCCCCATCAACATCACCCGGGTCGTATGGCCCGTTCCCAGAACACCGGAAGCCACCGGCCAGGGCGTGAACATCAGCGCGGGCGGCATCTGCCTCGCCGCGCCGGTGGCCTACAGGCCGGGTGAAGTGCTGAGCCTGGAAATCAATCTTCCCGGCCTGGTCGATCACAAAAAACCACACTCCCTGTTCGTGGACGCCTCGTCCGTGCCTCCGCTCACCGCAGTGGGCGAAGTCGTCTGGTGCCGGGATTGCGGAGACGGCGCGTCATGGGAGATCGGGCTGCGCTTCGTGGATATCTACGAGGACGACAGAAACACCCTGAACCGTTACCTGGAAGCAACCGCCGGCACCGGCTCGTGAAACCGGTGGGCGGTCCCGGACCGCCCTGACGCCACGCCCCTTCGCATCACCCCCCACATCTTTTCACGGCTACCGTGCCGCCCCGTTCTCCATGCGCTCAACCTGTTGCGGTACCCAAAACAAACGTGGTATGGGTTGCCTTGCCGACCCCCAGAGACGATTCCCCCATGAAGACCACGCGAAACCGGTTACTCCGGCTCGCGAAATCGCGGGCCACGGGTACGGACAAGGAGACGATTATGCAGGCCACCATGGTTTACATGACAGCGGGCGGCATGGAGGAAGGCCGCGAACTGGCCGCGCATCTGGTCAAGCAACGCCTTTGCGCGTGCGTGAACATCCTGCCGGGGATGGAGTCGTTTTACTGGTGGGACAATGACGTGCAAAACGAACAGGAGGTGGTGCTGATCGCCAAGACGCGGGCCTCGCTGGTTCCCGAACTGATCGAGGCCGTGCGGGACGTGCATTCCTACGAATGCCCCTGCGTGGTCACCATCCCCATAACCGGAGGACACAAGGACTTTCTGGACTGGATCGGGGAGCAGACCAAGGCCTGATCCCGCATGATTCGGCATGAACCGGTTCCCGGCGTACCGGTGCCGGAAACCCAAAGGAAAGCACCATGGCAACACAAAGAACCAACTCGGATTTTCACAGCAGGGGAACCCGGTGCGCGGGATGGCTGTACATGCCTGAAGCGACCAATCCCCCTGTGGTGGTCATGGCCCACGGTTTCGGCGGACAGCGCAATTTCCGGCTTCCTGCCTTTGCCTCCCGGTTCGCCCAACGCAACATGGCGGTGTTTCTTTTCGATTATCGAACCTTCGGAGACAGCGGTGGCCACCCACGGCACATGGTCAACCCGTTCGCCCACCTGGAGGACTGGCGCGCCGCCCTGGAACACGTCCGCGCCATCCCGGGCGTCGACACCGGCCGCATCGGCCTGTGGGGCACGTCCTTTTCCGGCGGGCACGTGGTGGTGACGGCGGCCAACGACCACGGCGTCCGGGCGGTGGTGTCCCAGGTGCCGTTCGTTGACGGTCTGGCCAGCGCGCGCATGTTTCCGGCCTCGCACATCGCCAGATGCCTGTACCATGGCTTGAAGGACATCGCCCGCATGGCCACGGCCCGGCCCCCCCACTACGTGCCTCTGGTGGGTGAACCCGATGAATTCGCCGCCCTCAACACTCCTGGCTGCATGGAGGGGTTCCGTTCCATTGTCCCCAATAACGAACGGTTTGAGAACCGGGTGGCGGCACGGGCCCTGATGTATCTCACCATGTACCGGCCCATCCACCATGCGCACAAGGTCAAGTGCCCCACACTGGTGGTTTCCGCTGAGCAGGACAACCTGATTCCCGCCCATGCGGTTGCCGACTGCGCCCTTCGCATGCCCCGGGGCGAACTGCTGAGACGGAACGTGGGCCACTTCGACGTGTACACCGGCAAGGAGTTCAACGAGGTGGTCAAGCATGAAGCCGACTTTTTCGTAAGGCACCTCAAGGGCTGAAGGGCCTCGACCCATGTATTTCGCGGGAATCGACATAGGGTCGCTGTCCACCGAAGCCGTGCTGGTGGACGAGGCCGGAAAGGTGCTCGCCAGCCGGATCGCCGAAACCGGGGCCAACGCCGTGGCGGCCGGTGAGGCCTGTTTCCACGGCCTCCTGGAACAGGCCGGCCTGGGCCGCGCCGACGTGGGAATGGCCGTGGCCACCGGTTACGGCCGGGTGTCCGCCCCGTTCGCGGACGCAAAGGTCACGGAAATCACCTGCCACGCCCGGGGGGTGAAGTCCATGTATCCCTGCGCCCGGACCGTTCTGGACATTGGAGGACAGGACAGCAAGGCCATGCGGCTGGACGGGTCCGGGGCCGTGGTTGACTTTGCCATGAACGACAAGTGCGCCGCCGGCACTGGCCGGTTTCTGGAGGTCATGGCAAGAGCCCTGGGCGTGGACCTGGACAGCATGGCCGAAGTCAGCGCCCGGTCAACGCAAAAGGTCACCGTGGCCAGCATCTGCACCGTATTCGCCGAATCCGAGGTCATCTCCCTGGTTGCCAGGGCCACCCCCATCCCCGACATACTGGCCGGCATCCATGACGCGGTGGCGGCCCGCACCATGCCTCTGCTGCAACGGGTGGGAACGGCTCCCGACGTCGTCATGTGCGGTGGAGTGGCCAAGAACCGCGCGGTGGTGGACCGTTTTACCGAACGTCTCGGCATGCGGGTCCTCGTGCCGGAGGAACCCCGTCTTACCGGGGCCATCGGGGCCGCCCTGATCGCCAGGGACCGTCACCCGGGCCCTTGATCGCGGTTACCGGCCACGTCGGGGCCATCCGGGGCCGAATGCCGTCCTTCCCGCCCCCAAATAAGGTACACACCCCATCCCCTCGCCGGGACCGGCGAGCCATCATGTGCATTACAAATCCCCCGAACCGCCCGGAGGGAGTCCGCGCCGAACGACTCCGACGGGCAGACTGAATCATCTTTTCCGCGCAGGGAGGCCAGGCCATGAAACCAAGGGGAACGCTCATGATCGAGCATCGGCTCATTGAACGAATGATCGCCATCATCACGCGACACATCGGGACGATTGAAACGGAAAACCGCACGGACTCCGGTTTCATCGACGCGGTGACGGACTTCATCCGCACCTATGCGGACAAGGCCCACCATGGAAAGGAAGAGGACATCCTGTTCGCGGCCCTCGAAAAAAAGCCCATGGCCGAACTGGACAAGGCGCTCATGTACGAACTGGTGGACGAACACGTTTTCGGTCGCGAGACCACCAAGGCCCTGGTGGACGCCAACACGCGGTACGGAAACGGTGACAGGAGCGCGCTCGCCGACATGAAGGAACACCTGCAGACCCTGGTGGACTTCTATCCCAGGCACATCGAGAAGGAGGACAAGAACTTCTTCCCCAGTACGGAGCGCTACTTCACCGCCGACGAACTGGACGCCATGCTGGAGGATTTCAGGGAATTCGACGGCAAAATGGATCTCGACAAATACGAGAAAATCGTGGAGCAATACGAATCCGGGAGCTGACGACCGGTTCGGCCCGCACGGTTTCACAAATCCGGCCTTCAGCCGGTGAAAGCCTCGAGCGCCGTGGCCACTGCGTCGTCCAGCCATTCCCGTCGCTGCTCCACGGTGCTGGTCACGATCACGCTGTAGGTCCTGCGCACGAACCCGGGCACTCCGCACAGGGAGAAGATGCAGTTCTTCCACAACAGCTCCAGGGGATCGCCGAAAACCTCACGTTCCCTGTCCGGGAACGTGTTGGAGGTATTGAACACAACGGCGGTGCCTGCCTTGAGCAGGCCACGGGGCACACCCTCCCCTTTGTCCCCCTCCACGAATTCGTAGCACTTGCCCGGCCGTAACACCCTGTCGATCCATCCCTTCATGATTGCCGGCGGCATGCCCCACCAGTTGGGGTGGACGATGATGATACCGTCGGCGGCTGCCAGTTCCTCGCAATGCCGATTGACGTCCGGCTCCACCTGGCCGTCCCTGGGTATCTCGTGTTCCGGCAGAACCGGGTCGAAACTCTCCGCGTACAGATCGTGAAACCTGACGTCGTGGCCGTCCCTTTTCAGGGCCTCGACCACCGTGTCCGCGATGGCGTGGTTGAAGCTTCCCGGGTTCGGATGGCCGAGGATCACGGAAATGCGCATGAAACCCCCAAAATGCTCGAAATGCTGGTAATGCTGACGCCCCTTGCATACGGCACCGGCTCCTGATACGGTTGGCGGGATTCCGATGCCGGCCGCGGGGATTGCATGGGCTTACCACTCTTTTTTGCGCGTTACAAGAACGCGGCCGGAAAACCGGACAACGAGAACACGCAACCCTGGAGCAGACAATGACCGACCACTGGGAATTCTTTCCCTGCAACATAAACAACCAGCCCGCGACCGTGGTGTACGACCACGGCATGGCGGAACGGATCAACCAGTTGGAAATCGACACCCTCGTCAAGATCCAGGTGGCGCTCAAGCAGCCTCAGGAGGACGGGCAGCCCCCGGAGGACGAACGCCATGTCCTGGACGAGGTGGAAGCCGCGGTGGCCGAGTTCGCGGAAAACCATTCCGGCCATTACGTGGGCAGGCTGACCCTGGAGGGGGACCGTTGCTTCCATGTCTACGCGAATGTGGGCGAGCACGAGGTACAGGGCCTTGCCGGGGCCATCACGGCGAATTACGGCTACGAGCCCCGTGTCGCCCTGGTGGACGACCCGCAAAAGCAGGGCTACTGGCAGGACCTCTTTCCCACCCTGTGGGACTGGCAGCTCATGCAGAACCTCAAACTCATCAGGAACCTCGAGGACCAGGGCGACGACCTGACACAGCCTCGGCCCATCTACCACTTTTTGTTCTTTCAGTCCCGGGAGGAACTGGACGCCTTCCGTTCCTGGGCCGCGGAAGCCGGCTTCACGGATGCCAGGGTGATGCCTCCCAGCAAGGAACTGCCCCATTTCGGCCTGCAACTGGGACACATGGGCACGCCGCAACTGGCCGACATCAACCAGACCACGCTCATGCTGCTCCAAAAGGCCATGGAGTCAAACGCCGCGTACGAGGGATGGCATACCAAACCCGCGGACGGACAGTCCGCGGAGTAGGCGGGCTCCGGTAAAGCGTTTCCACCCGAATCACCCCGGCACCGGCCATGGCGCCGGGCCAATCCGGTCCCGGAGCACCCGTCCCCTGACGTACGGCTTCCGGGTAGCGAGTACCCTGATACCTGCCGCAAAACCCTCTGTTGTTGGAGCCTTTTCATCTTTCCGAACATCGTCGGGCCGTTCGCCGAAAAGCCGGCTTGTTTTTTCGACCATGGCCGTGCGGACTGCCCGGCCGAAGTATGTTTGATCGAACGATTCACGCAAATAATAGGATCTTACGCACCAACAGGATGTTTTTTTCGTAGCGGTTTCCACATCAGCGTGGTAAAAGTCGTCTTGCCTGCCCTGGGGCTTGTCCAACCTGTCGAACCACATCTCTTCAAGGAAAACGAACATGAGAATGACGAAGCATTTCGCGGCTGTTGCCGGAGCAGTGTTTGCCTGCTCCCTTGTTCTCGCCTCCGTCTCCCTGGCCGACGCGCCGTCCCGGCCCGCGACCCCGGCGGAAAAGGCCTTTCACGATCGTGTGCTGTCGGTGCTCAAAAATTCCATACCCGACGGACCACCGGACTGGGACGTGACCCGCAGGTCCTCCGCCAAATCCATCAGGCACGTCAGCCAGGGTCTCGAAATCGCGCCCATGGTGGTGGACTACTCCATGGAGTGGGCGGACACGGAAGCCAAAAGGGCCGCGGAGGAAGCCATGCTGGAGGCCAGCCACGCGGCCATGAACCAGGACATGGCGGCCAATCCGACGGATGACGGCCAGGCCCGGTTCGAAAAACTGGCCGAGCAGTTGGGCGAGGCCATGAACCAGGGTGACATGGCCGAGGTGGCCCGGCTGCAGAAGCGGATGGAAACCGTCGGCCAGGAGTTGTCCCGGGCGTACGACCAGCGGAACACCGCGGTGGAGACGGCGGCCCGGGAGCACGAGGTGAAGGACGTGTCCATGAGCGTGGTGCTTCGGGTCAACTCCCTGCACCACGACCTGCATGGGTACACCGAGGCGGGATCTTTCTCCGGAATGCCGATGTATCGGTCCCGTGGGGAGCATTCCGCCCATTACGGGTGGCAGGAGGGAAACACGGTGGTGTTTGCCGGCAAGGGCTGGCGGCTGGCGCGTGACGGCGACTCCGTGTGGATGAGCACCGAGGCCCGCGACATGCCGCATACAGAGGCCCAGACCCTGGTGGTGCGCATCCAGGCCGAGGAGGGACGGGCCCGGGGCATGCTGGAACGCCTGGACTGGGCAGCCTTGCGGGGTCTGCTCAAATGACGTTCGACAATCCGGCGCGTGAGCCGGGTCGTCGGTGCGGACGCCGGATAATCCGAATCGAGGTGTGAAACCATGTTCGCAAAGCATTTCAGGATATTTTTGGCGTTGCTGGTGGTCTGTCCGCTTTTCCTGCCCGAAGCGCTGTTCGCGGGGGAAAAGGGAAAGGACCATCCCCTTCTGACCCGCATGCCCGGCTATCAGATCACGGAGTACCAGTCCGGTTTCGGAGCCAAGGCCTTCCCCGTTCCAACGGACGAGGAGGACGTGTACGACGAAAGGCGCGTGGAGGGCGCGCGCACTCTCATAACCTACGAGATTCCCGACGGCGGCGACCCCGCCAACGACCTGGATATCGTTCGCAATTATTCCAATGCCCTGAAAAGCCTGGGTGGCACCGTGCTTTTCGAGAACGACACACAGACGAACTACAGGGCGAACATCCAGGGCCGCGACGTATGGGTTCAGGCTTCCTCATTCAATGGCGGGGAAATGTACGAACTCACCGTGGTGGAAATCGGCGAGGTGACCCAGGTCGTCGAAGCCGGAAGTCTCGGCGCGGCCATAGACCGGGACGGTCACGTGGCCGTGTACATCAACTTCGACTCGGGCAAGGCCTACGTCAAGGCCGATTCCAGGAAGGCGGTCGAGGAAATCGCCGCCCTCATGCAGAGCCGGCCCAAGCTGCGGCTGCGCGTGGAAGGACACACGGACGACGTGGGTGACGACCAGGCCAACATGATCCTGTCGGAAGCCAGGGCCGGGGCCGTGGTGAACGTCCTGTCCTTCCTTGGCGTGGACACGTCCCGCCTGGAACCGGCGGGACTCGGGGAAACCACGCCCATAGCCGACAACGGCACCGAGGAAGGCCGGGCGAAAAACCGCAGGGTGGAACTGGTGCGAATGTAGACGACACCGGCGCTTTTGTCCGGTTCAAGGCGGTCCGGGCCGCGGAGGCGTTGCCTTCCCGCCCCGGCTCGCCGCACCTTGACACGGAGGTTCTGGCGATGTGGTTTTCTTCCGCGATCCGATATGCATTGTTTTGTCTTTTCGTAGTGCTCACGTTCCTTTCCGGGTTCGCGGCTTCCCGGGCCATGGCCGCGGAACTGGACGGCGAGGGGATGGTGACGGTTGGTGACGCGGTGGTGGCCTTGAAAGTGGCCGCCGGACTGCTTCCGTCGTCCATGGTATTCGCCGACGTTGACAACGACGGCGCCATTGGTCTGCAGGAAGCCTTGAGCGCGCTGCAGATCGCGGCTTATTTACGCACCGCGCCGGCCAATCCACTTTCCATCACCATATCCGCGGACCACGGCCGTGTCACTTCCGCGCTCGCCACGATATCCCAGGGCGCCACCCTCACAACCACGGCGGCGGACGGCGCGGCCTACACTCTGTGGATACCTCCGACGGCCCTGTTGGCGGACGAGACCATCACCATGACTCCGGTGGTCTCCATTCAGGGCATCGAGTTCGACGGCGGCCTGCTGTGCGGCGTGCAACTGGCTCCGGCGGGACTGGCAATGCTCACCCCGGCCACCCTGACCGTGAGTCTCGCCAACCCGGTCACCGAAGCCGAACTCATCAACGTGGCTTTCCGGGGCGAGGGCCGGGAGACCTTCCTTTCCCGCGCAAATCTGCCGAACTCCACCACGCTTGTCGTGCCCATTTCCCATTTCAGCGGTACGGCGGCGGGTAGCGGTTCGGACGGCAACCGCACCGTGGTCACCGGCAGCACGCCCACCCAACCCCAGGACCAATGGTCCCAGGCCGGCGAAAATCTTCTGAACGATGCGAAAAACCAGGGGAGGATGCCTACTCCCGAGGAGTGGGAGCCCCTGTTCAGAAAGTGGTACCAGGAGTCCATCAAACCAAAGGCCAACGCCGGGGAAACCGACGAGAATGTCCTGCCATGCGCCATTGTCGAATTCATGCGATGGGACCGGGAAATGTCCACCATCGCCCGGGAGCTGCTGGACGACTTCGCCACGGAACGGGAGCAGACCCTGGTCACCCTGGGCAGGGGCATGGTCAATGCCTTCGACAACATGGAAACCCGTTGCCACGAGGACAAGGATCCCAATGAAGCCGGCAACATGCTGCGTCTCTCCCGGGAGGCCCGGTGTCTGCTGATGTTCATGGACGTGTACGAAAAATACCCGGAGTTCGACCAGGTATTCAACCTCGACGCCGTCCTGGCGAAGATGCGTGACTGCCTGCGTTTCGAGGTGGGCTTCGACTCGACCCTGGACCACGTATTCGTGGATTCCGGCTGCTCCGCGCGCACCCGGTACACCGCCACATCCACGGTGGTGCCCATGGAGGAATACCCCTATCCGCTAAGGGACTTCACCGCCGACCCGGCCACCGTCTCGGACGCCTACGACTGCCCGGACATGCACGACACCTACGGTTTCGACGGAGAGTTCACGGCCCGCTACCTGCACCTGGTAATCCATTCAAAACCCCTGCGTTGCGGCGAGGACGCCGTCCCCTACCAGTACCCGGCCGTGGGCGTGCTCATGTACTACCCCTTTCCGGTGAATCCCAACGCCCTGGGCATGAACCCGCTGTTCGGAGTGTACATGGCCACGCACCAGGACGACTTCGAGACCGACGACGCCATGGTCCAGTTCCTCGGCCCCCACTACATTGTCCGGGACTTCACGCCCGGCGAAGGAGACATACTCCTGCAAAAAACCGTGAGCCAGATTGACAACCTTGGCGACGAGGTCGTGAGCGAGGAAACCCTGTTCACCATCAAGCACGTGCCGCAAAAGAGCGCACCGTAAACCGCGAACCCGGCAACCCTGCGGATCACGGGAGGCCGGATGACTCACAAGGAGATACAACAACATGAAGCGCACAACGATGTTCATGGCAATTGCAATCGCCCTGGTCCTTTTGCCGGGAACGCCCGCCGTGGCCGGCTGGTTTGACGACACCCTGAAGGACGCCCTGCAGGGCGCCGGCGAACGCGGTGTTCACGAAGCCGTTGACGCTGGCTACGAAGGGGCGAAGGGCACGGGTAAACAGGCGGTCGAAAACGCCTCCGCCAAGTCCGGGACAAGCCCCTCCCGCGAGGAGGCCGCCGAACCGCACGGAACTCCCGGGGAGATGCGGGAAGGGCAGTGGGAAATCACCATGACCATCGACATGCCCGGCATGCCCATGGCCATTCCGCCCCAGACCTACCGGTCCTGCCTGACCAGAGACAACGCCGTGCCGCGGCAGGAGAACGACGGAACCGAGTGCGACTACGAGGAGCTGGACAACGACGGATCAACCGTAAAATGGAAGGCCACCTGCCGGAGCGAGGACGGCATCGTCTCGAAAAGCAGGGGGAAAATCGTGTACTACGGCTCCTCGTTCAAGGGGGAGACGGCCACCGAGACCAAGGATCCGGACAGCGGGACCATGCGGATGAACAACACGATGAAAGGCAGGTACCTCGGCCCCTGCCCGGACTGATCCGGGGATGACGATTCCTTGAGAACACGCCGGCGGGCGCGAACCGGATTCGCCCCGCCGGTTGTTTTGCGGGGTCATGCGGCCCCGCCGGCAGGCCTTCCAGACCAGCGGCGGAACCAGTCCGGACATGGCGCTACCCTCCCACCAGGTCACGCCAGGTTTTCTTGCCGAAGGTGAGCACCGGGATGAAGATGGGCAGGATCGCCACAAAAACCACGGGCGGGGCCTTTTCCCCGGTGTCGAAGGGATGCAGCCCCGCCACCATGAGCGCCGCGGGCACAATGATGACAAACGCCGTCACGAGATAAAGCCATCGCACCCGGGTGTCCGGGCGGGCCCAGGGGCGCAAAAAGTACGCGGCGGCCACCGCCGCGGCCCACAAGGCGAGATACAGGGCGCCCAGCGGGACGGAACCGAGGTACAGAAACAAAACAGCCATCACCAGTATCCAGAGGCTCGCGCCCAGGCAGCCGCCCAGCCATCCCCAGCGCTGCCCCGCCTCCCTCTTCGGCCAACCGAACATGGCGTCCTCCTTTTGCCGACGCACAAAGCCTCACGGCCCGCTCTCCTCGATCTCCCGCTCCTTGGCCTCGAGCTTCTCCTGCTCCTTTTCCCACTGGGCGTACAGGTCTTCCATGCGTTTTTTAATCCTGCCATACTCCTCGAACACGGGCTGGCTTTTCGTGGCGTCGGCAATGAAGTCCGCGTCCTTCAGCATCTCCACGATTTCCTGTTCCCTGGCTTCGGTGGCGGCGATTTCCGCCTCCACCCTCTCAACGCGCTTTTTGATGGGGCCCAGTTCCCTTGCCAGCACCTTGCGGCGTTCGGCATCGGCGCGCTTTCTGGCCTTCTGTGCCTCCCGGCTGTGCTCCTTGGCCGGAGCCTCCGGTTCTCCCGACTTTTTCCCCCTCGGCGTTACGCAGGCCTGGGCCGACTCGGCTTCCAGCCTGTCCAGGTGGTCGAAGTACTCACGGAGGTTGCCCGGATAGTCGATGATCTCGCCGTCCCGAATGTCCCAGATGCGGGTGGCGAGGCGATTGACGAAGGAACGGTTGTGGCTTACGAAAAGCAGAGTGCCCTCATAACTGCGAAGGGCGTCGATCAGAAAGTCCGAGCTGACGATGTCCAAATGGTTGGTGGGCTCGTCCATGAGCAGGCAGTTGCCGGGCCGGACCAGGAGCTTCGCCAGCGCCACGCGGGCCTTCTCCCCGCCGGAGAGCACCCCTGTCGGCTTGTCCACCTCGTCGCCGGTAAACAGAAAGGCTCCACACACATTTCGGACAAAGGTGTGGGTCGCCCCGGGCACCGTCGTGGCCACTTCATCCACCACGCTTTTCTGGGGGTCCAGCTGCTCGGCCTGGTGCTGGGCATAGTAGGACAGGGTCACGTTATGACCCAGAACCGCCTGGCCGCCGTCCGGCTTGATTTCGCCGGCCACGATCCGCAAAAGCGTGGTCTTGCCCGAGCCGTTGGGACCGATCACGCCCACCCGGTCGCCCCGCTGCACCACCATGTCCTGTTTGTCGTACAGCACGTGGTCGCCATACGCCTTGGACAGGCCGTCGAGCCGGATCACGTTGCGGCCGCTCTTCTCCACTTCGGGAAAGGAGAAATGCACGGCCTTGGGCTTTTTATGCTGCTCGATCATCTCCATCTTTTCGAGCATCTTGATCTTGCTCTGGGCCTGGCGCGCCTTGGTGGCCTTGTACCGGAACTTCTCCACGAACTTCATGGCCTCCTTGACCTTCTGTTCCTGGTTTCTGGCCTGGCGCTCCAGCACCTTTTCCTCCTCCTCTCGCTGGACGAGATAGGAGTCGTAATCCCCCTTGTACTGCCGAAGTCCCTCGGTCTCAAAGGAAATCACCCGGTTGATCTGCTCGTTCAGAAACTCCCGGTCGTGGCACACCAGCACCAGGGCGCCCCGGAACCCCTTGAGCCATTCTCCCAGCCAGCGGACAGACGGCACGTCCAGATGGTTGGTGGGCTCATCCATGAGAAGGACGTCGGGCTTCTGGTACAGCATGGCCGCCAGCGCCGCGCGCATGCGCCAGCCCCCGCTCATCACCTCAAGGAGCCTGTCGAAATCCGCCTCCGAGAACCCCAGGCCGCACAGGATTCGTTCCGCGAGATGCGGAGCGAACATGGACTGGTAATGCTCGAAATCCTCGTGCAGCCGGGCCAGCTCCTCGGCCAGGTCCACCTGCCTTTCCGGGTCCGACTCCGCGGCGATGGCGTCCTCCACTTCGGCGATCCGGCCTTCGAGTTCGGATTTGCCGGGAATGGACTCCAGTACCGATGCCAGCACGGTCTTGTCCGGTATCTCCGATATGTCCTGGGGCAGGTAGCCGACACGCGCTCCCCGGGTAACCCGGACGGTGCCGGAACTCGGCCGCTGCATGCCGCCCAGAATGCGCAGAAGGGAGGTCTTGCCGGATCCGTTGCGGCCCACCAGGCCTATTCTGTCGCCCGCGGCCACCTGGAAGGCGGCGTCCTCCAGGACGGCGCGGTCCGCGTAGTAAAGTGAAAGGTTGTTTACGGTTACAAGACTCATGCGGATACTTCCGTCGCCATGGGCGATCAAGGGGTTGGCATGGTGCGCGATTTCGCGGCGTGGCAAATGTACGGCAAGGCATGACCCTTGTCAAATCATTGCCAGACACGGACGTGCGCAGATTGTGCTTGCATGGCGGGGCCGGTTTTGTATATCTGGTTCAGGATCAACATTCCTACAAATCAGGGAGAATTCAGGCATGGCAGACATAGCCCCGTTTCCGGGAATCCGATACAATCCCGAAACCGTCACGGACCTGTCCGAGGTGGTGGCCCCGCCTTACGACGTGATTCCGCCGGAACAGCAGCAGGCCCTGTACGACAAATGCGACTACAACGTGGTCAGGCTCATCCTGAACAGGGACCCGGACAATCCGCATGCCCGGGCCGCCGAGGCATACCGGAAATGGCTGAACTCCGGTGTCCTGGTCCGGGAAGACGAACCCGCCCTGTATCTCACCGCCACCGAGTTCACCGTCGAAAGGACCTCCCACACCCGCCTGGGACTCATCTCGAGGGTGCGGCTGGAACCCTTTGACAAGGGCATTGTCCGCCCTCATGAAAAAACATTCTCCAAGGTGTGCACGGAACGCTTCGGGCTCATGAGCCACAGCCACGCCAACTTCAGCCCGGTGTTTTCCCTGTTCCGGGACCCCGGGGGCGACGTCTTCCGAGAACTGGGCTCCCTGGCCGACCAGAGCAGGCCCACGACCTCGTTCACCGACGACAAGGGACACGACCACAGGCTGTGGGTAATCACCGACACGGCGCAGCAGGAGCGCCTCGTGAACCTGCTGGCTCCGGCCACCCTGTACATCGCGGACGGCCACCACCGCTACACCACCTGCCTCAACTACCTGAATGCCCGTCTGGAGCAAAACCCGGACCTTCCCGAGGACCATCCGGCGCGATTCACCATGATGTATCTGGCCGGGATGTCCGATCCCGGGCTGGTGATACTTCCCGCGCACCGGATGCTCAAGCGGATTCCGGAAGACGACAGGGCGGCTTTCCCGCAAAAGGCCGAAGAATTCTTCGACGTGACCATGTATCCACTGGAAGGAGACGGCGAGGCGGCCGCGGAAAGGCTGCTGGCCGACCTGGAACGGGAGGGCGGCAAGGCCATCGGCGTGGTCATGCACGGCCGAAAGGACCTGGCCCTGATCTCCCTGAAGGAAGGCGCCATGGCCGAACGCTACGGCGACGAACTGGCCCCGGAGTTGCGCGGCCTGGACGTCACGGTCCTCACCCGGCTTGTTTTCATGGACATCCTCGGGCTCACCCGACAGGACCTGGACGACGCCTCGCTCATGGGTTACGAGACCAGCGCCCACGCCGTGATCGAAAAGGTGCTGGCCGGGGAAACGCTGGCCGGATTCATTTTGAATCCCACGCGGATCGACCAGGTGCGAGCCGTGGCGGAGGCGGGCCTCACCATGCCCCGGAAGTCCACGTACTTCTACCCCAAGGTCACCACCGGCCTGGTGATCCATGACCTGGACGCCAGGTAGGGGATCACATATCGACGCAGCCAGGGCACAATCGGAAGCCTCGCGGCGCCAGCGCTACTCCACGATGTTCAGGGCCGCGCTGATCCACTGGTACGGGATGGTCTTCAGTCCCAGTTCCTGGGCCGTGCGCAGGTTCAGCTCCAACTGGTACAGGTCCGAGTGCTCCACCGGGATGCTTTGGGCCGACTCACCGCCCAGCACCCTCGCCGCCTTGACGGCGCACATCTCGCCGGAACGTCTTGGATTGAACTGGAAAGCGGCGAAGGCGCCCCTTTCCGCGGAGGGAATGCCCCCGAAAATCATGGGAAACCTCCGGCCCTCGCAATGTTCCAGCACCACGTCCCCTGCCCCGGCCGCCATCACGTCCTTGGTGATGAAACCGACGTCCGCGGCGCCGCAGGCCAGTTCCAGCGCTTCGGGCAGGTCTTCGGACCCTGAAAAGGGGCAGCCGATGATCTCGAACCCGAACATGGCGGCCCATTCCCTGAATTCGGCCACCGGCACGGTATAGGGCGAATCCGGATTGAACAGGTAGGCGAACCGCCTGGCCTCGGGGAACACGTTCCGGGAGAACTGAATGGCGTACTGTACCGGATAGGCCATACGCGTACCCGTGGCATTGCCCCTGTAGTAGTGGTAATAGTCCCTTTCCTCGAATTTCGTGCCGATATAGCTGGCGGGGAAGGCAGCCTCGATCACCGGAGTTTCGTGCCTCTCCCCTTCCAGCGCCGTAATGGTTCCCACGGAGAACAGGATGTCCGCACCGTTCATCACCATGCTCCGGACAGCGGGAACGGCCTTGTCCGCGTGACGGTCCAGGTCGATGGCCACCGTATCCACGATTTTGGGTTCATAGCCTTCCACCTTCAAACCGGCGAGAAAACCCTCGAGCATGGTTTCAAAATCCGGATGGTTCGCCTTGTGGATCACGCCCACGTCGACGGGCCTGCCTTCGGTTGCCCCGGACCCGGGCGCCCCCGGGCTCGCACCGCATACCAGCACCACGGCCAGCGCCGCGTACAGAATCCTTTTCATCCTCAACCCTCCCTGGTGTCGTGTTTAAGAATACCCTGAATCCGTGACGAAAATATTGAAAAAACTTTCAAGAGCCTCATAAATCGGGCTTTTGGCGTGTTCTTGAACAAATCTTCCTTTCACCCGTTGGGTGAAAGGATTTTTCGCCCTTCGGGGCGGTCTCATGCGGCGCGTCTGCGGCGTCAGAGCCCGGCCAGCGTACTTCAGTACAGCCGGCAGGTCTCTTCCTTGCATCCGCACCACCTGAGACCGCTCACGGATTCAGGAATACGAGATCCCGACTTTTCGCACGATCGGAGGGAATGTACGGATGTCTCGTTAGCGTATTCCGAGCATGGGGAAAATAACGCGAGAGGATTGGACGAGGATTCGATGCGGATGGTTTTGACGGCTCAGTACAGCATGCCGGCGGCTTCACGGGTGTATCGCCCGTGGTTTTGATACAGAACCAGGGGATTTTCCACCTTGAGGTCCGTGGAGGCGTCCCTCACTCCCTCGCACAGAACCAGGGTGGCGGGGCCGGTGGCTATGGAGTGCACGCAACGCAGGCGCTTGGGCTCGATGCCGGATTCGCGCATGGCATGCAGAAGCTCGGCGAGGCGTTCCGCCGGGTACACCAGGGCCATTTTGCCCATGGAGCGGAGCATGCGTCTGCCGCAGGACAGGACGGCGGCGAGGTCGGCTCCTATCTCGTGCCTCGCCATGGCCCGCTGGCCGTCGGGATTGACCCTGCCGGCGCCCACCCGGCGGTAGGGAGGGTTGGAGACGACCATGTCGTATCCTGAACTGACGCCGTTGAGGGGGAGGTCCTTGAGGTCGCCGGTAACGATGCGTATGCGGTCCGTGTATCTGTTTACGGCCGCGTTTTTCTCGGCGAGTGCGGCGAGCCTGGGCTGGACCTCCACGCCGGTCACCCTGACCTCGGGGTATCGATGGGCCAGAAGAAGGGGTACGATCCCGCATCCGGCGCCAAGGTCCAGGACCCTGTCGTTTTGCCGGGCGGAAACGAAAAACGCCAGCAGTACGGCGTCGATGGAAAAACGGTAGCCACGCTTCTCCTGAAATACCTTGATCCGCCCTCCGAGTATCCCGTCCTCGGTCACTTCGGGCTGATCCGGCACCTCCATGTCACCGGACATAAACGCTCCATGAATGCCTGTTGGCTTGGTTGTTCAAAGGGGCGCGACGGGGGTCGCATGGTGGACCCTGCCAGCGCCGGCGTCACTCCAGGAGGCCCACCTTGAAACGGATGTCGGACACGAGGTCTTCCCCCAGTTCCCCATTGAGCCGGGACAGTATCTGCTGCTTCCTGTACTGGAGTTCCTGGCACCACGGGGCGCTGGTGACCCGCACCAGCAGCACTCCGTTGCGAATGACGCCCGGCTGGGCGTTCTTCGCGGCGACCTCGCCGGCGGCCGCGTCCCAGACGTCCCAGATCCGGTCCAGCTCCGGATTGGCCCGGACCCGAAAGGCGGACATGGCGTCCGGCAGCAGGTCCGCCAGCGATTGGGGCCCCTTGTTTCGCATGTCGTGCTTACCCATGCCCCATGGTATGCGAAGCATGGCGGGAAGTGTCAAGTCAAAAACCGGCGGAATGCCGATGCGAAGGCAACCCCGCGATCAGTCAGTTGGTCTGCCGCCCGCTCCGCATCCTCAGGATCATCTCGTACACGTGACTTTTGGGGACGTTGTGTTCCCTGGCGATTTCCGCAGCCAGCCTGGAGGCGGAGAGGTGTCTGTCCGCAAGGCCCTGGCGTACGGCGGACTCGACGGTCTTTTCGTCGGACGGCGGGATTTCCGGGGCGCCGGCCACCAGCAGGGTGCATTCGCCCTTGACGCTGGTCCGTTCGGCCACGGCCCCGCCGATCTCCTTGAGGGTGCCTCGCAGGAACTCCTCGTGCAGCTTGGTGACTTCCCGCGCAAGCACCGCCTCCCTGTCTCCGAGTATTTCGGCGGCTTCTTTCAGCAGGTCGGAGATCCGATGCGGCGATTCGTAGAAGATGAGGGTTGCCGGGACATGGTCCAGCAGTTCCAGTTTCTGACGGCGCCTGGCTGCCTTTTTAGGCAAAAAACCGGCGAAGAGGAAGGTGTCCGTGGGCAGGCCGGACACGGAAAGGGCGGCAATGGCCGCGCTGGGTCCGGGTATGGGGTGGACCGTGAACCCGGCCGCGGCAGCCTCCCGGACCAGGTGGAAGCCAGGATCCGAGATGCCGGGGGTACCGGCGTCGGACACCAGGGCAACCCTCTGCCCCGACCGGATGCGTTTCAGCACCATGGGGGTGCGGTCTTCCTCGTTGTGCTCGTGCAGAGACAGCAGGGGTGCGAAGATTTCATGGGCGGCCAGCAGCTTTTTGGTCAGCCGGGTGTCCTCCGCAAGGACCATGTCGGCTTCCCGCAGTACACGCACGGCCCGGTAGGTGACGTCCTCGAGGTTGCCAATGGGGGTGGCGACCACGAAAAGCGCTCCATGCTCATCGATAGGCGAGTTCAAAGGCATTTTCCACCACCTCCACTTCAGGCGGTTGCGTGTCGGTGCGTATGGCCACCACGTCGAAACGGGCCCCGGCTTTGGAATGGCCGGTGCTCTTCAGGTATTCCAGGGCGACCATGGAAATGCGCCGCTGCTTTTCGGGATGCACCGCCTCCTTCGGATTGCCGTACCGCGATGAGGCCCGGGCCTTGACTTCCACGAAAACCAGCGTCCGGCCCTTCTTGGCGATCACGTCCACCTCGCCGGCGCGGCCACGCCAGTTCCTTTCCAGGATTTTGTAGCCGCGCGCCACCAGGGTATGGACGGCGATGTCCTCGCCCTTTCTGCCCTTGGTATATGGATTTTGCGCCATGCGGACCCCGGGGTCAACCATCGTTTTTGTCGGTTCAGTCGTTACCGTCAAAATCCAGAGGCAGTTGTTCGGCCCGCCGGCCGAAACTTCTTCGATGGATGGGACAAAAACCCAGCCTGTCCAGGGCCTTGCGGTGTTCCTCGGTCCCATAGCCCTTGTGGTTGGCGAATCCGAAGCCGGGATACTCCTCGTCGTAGCGGACCATCATCCGGTCCCTGGTGACCTTGGCCACGATGGAGGCGGCAGCGATGGACACGGACAGGCCGTCGCCGAATTTCACGGCGCGGTTGGGTATATTGTGCGTGAGGCCGAAGGTTCCGTCAATGAGAAGGTAATCCGGAGCGGGCGCGAGGGAGTCCACCGCGAGGCTCATGGCCAGCAATGCGGCCTGGAGTACGTTTATGCGGTCTATCTCGGGGGCGTCCACGATGCCGATGCCCACGGACACGGCGCACTCGTACACCACGTTGTACACGGCTTCGCGTTTTTTTTCGGTGAGTTTCTTGCTGTCGTTCACGTCAGGGTGGGTGAAGTTCTCCGGGAGCACCACGGCGGCGGCGACAACCGGTCCGGCAAGCGGGCCGCGCCCGGCCTCGTCGACCCCGGCGACCAGGGAGTGGCCCATGCCCCGGGCCTCTGTTTCGTAAGCCCGCATGTCCGCCACGTTGCGTGTCCTCCCGTTTTAGGGGACCGGTTCCGGCATGTCCCCGCCGCAAGGAAGGGACTCCGGGCTCCAAAATGGAAAGCGGCAACCCGGGGGCTGCCGCGTAACCACTTCACGCAGCCGGCAAATGCCTCAACCGCCGGTCTATACTCGGCGGCGTTCCTTGATCCGGGCGGCCTTGCCCCTGCGCTGACGCAGGTAGTACAGCTTGGCTCGGCGCACGCGGCCCTTGGTCAGGACCTCGATGCGGTCGATGGATGGGGAATGGGTGTGAAACACGCGCTCCACGCCGATTCCGTAGGAAACCTTGCGCACGGTGAAGGTGGCGTTGGTGGTCCCTCCGGTCTTGGCGATGATGACGCCCTTGAACGCCTGGAGGCGCTCCTTCTCGCCCTCGAGGATGCGTACCCAGACGTTGACCGTGTCCCCGGGCTCGAAAAAGGGAAGGTCATACCGAAGTTGTTCCCGCTCAATCAGTTTGATGGTGTCCATCGCTAAATACCCCCAAGTGTCCTATTCTTACGGAGCGCTGTCTGCCCCGGTTTGTCCACGCCTTCAGCGCGAAATCCGGAATACTAAACCAAGTTCGTGGCAAATGCAATGCCCGAATGCAAAAAAGTTGTCCTGCCGCAAGGGCTCCCCGCCCCTTTAACAAGACCCCAGCAGCCTGTCCAATATCACGGAAACCGCCGAGCGAACGGACAGATGATTATAGCCCGTGGCGCCCCGTATGGGCGCGAGGACCGAATCTGCCGCGGCCAACGCCTCGGGCGCCAGGCCCCACGCCGTGCCGAACACCAGCATGTGCGGCTCGCCGGAATGCACGGCCCCACGGGCCTGGACATATCCCGCCACTTGGCCGGACTCCCTTGCGCTGGTTACCACCATGGACGGACGCCGGCCCGCGTCCCTTTCCGCGTCCTCCATGGCCTGTTCCAGACTGTCCACCAACCCGACAAGGCCGAAAGCCTGTCCGCGGGCGGGGTTGTACTGGGCGCCCGGGCCGGTGTTCCAGTGCTCCATGATCCGTCGGGCGAGACGCTGCTGGTCCCGCACGGGAGTGACCACGTAAAAACGCCGGACTCCGTAGCACATGCAAGCCCGGGCGATGTCGTGCAGGTCCAGGTTGGTCACAGCGGAGGCGATGACCTCACCCCTTTTGTTTACCACCGGGTAGTGGACCAGTGACAGATAGATCGCCGGATTCAAGGACCTCGCCTATCTCCCTTCGCCACCGCTCAAGCACGGCCCTCTCCTCCCTGGAAAGGTTCCGTTCCCGGAGCAGTTCCGGGCGCCGGTACAGGGTTCGGGCCAGCGACGCTTCCCGCCGCCATTGTTCAATGGCCGCGTGATTGCCTCCGCACAGGACGTCCGGGACATCGAGACCCTCGAATTCCCTGGGCCGCGTGTAATGGGGGTGCTCCAGCAGGCCGTCCTCGAAGGAATCATTGGCCGCCGAGTCCTCCCTGCCCAGTACTCCCGGAACCAGACGGGCCACGGCGTCCAGCACCACCATGGCGGCCGGTTCGCCGCCGGACAGCACGTAATCGCCGATGGAGACTTCCAGGTCCACCGACGATTGGATCACCCGTTCGTCAAGCCCCTCGTACCTGCCGCAAACCAGGATCAGACCCGGATGCGACGCCAGTTCGTGGGCCAGGGCCTGGTCGAACACCCTGCCCTGGGGGCTCAAAAAAACAACAGGGGCTTCGGGAAGCCCCCGTTTTGCTTCTCGCACGGCCGCGGTAAGAGGTTCGGGTTTCATGACCATGCCCGCTCCCCCGCCAAACGGCCTGTCGTCCACCACACTGTGCCGGCCCGCGGCGTGTCTCCGGATGTCCAGGGCCTCGGCCCCGATGATCCCCGCCTCCCTGGCTCTGCCGATGACGCTCGCCGAGAGGAACGGCTCGAACATGCCGGGAAAAAGAGTGAGCACGCGAAATTGCAAGGCTACAGACCTTCGGGCAGATCAACCACCATGGCGCCGTTTTCAATGTCCACGGAAAGGATCACCCAGTCGAGCGCCGGAACGAGCCACTCCTTGTCGCCTTCCTCATCCCTTACCACGTACACGTCGTTGGCGCCGGTGGGAATGATGGAGGTCAACCTGCCAAGAGGCACGCCTTGTGCGGTGGACACCGAAAGACCGATCAGGTCGATCCAATAGTATTCACCCGGTTCGGGCTCCGGCAACCTGGCCCGCTCCACCATGATGGCCCCGCCTACCAGGGCCTCTGCCTCGTCCCGGTCCCCCACCCCTTGAAAGAAGATCCTCAGGATCTTCTTGTGCGGCGAAACCCGGTCTATGACGTACGTTCCGGTTTCACCCCGGTGCACAAGGTAAACCTCGGACCCCGGAGCCAGCAGATCGGAATTCCCGGCGTGGGAAACCACCTTGACGGCGCCGCGAATGCCGTGGACACCCACGACCTTGCCCATCTCGACAAAGACGCCCTCTTCCATTCCTACTCGATAATCTCCAGAACCGCCCGCTTTTTTACCTTGGCGGATGCCGCCGCCAGGAGGATACGCATGGCCCGGGCCGTGCGGCCCTGCCGGCCAATGACCTTGCCCAGGTCCTCCTTGGCCACCTTCAACTCGATGACCGACGTCTGTTCCCCCTCGACCTCCGAAACCTCGACCTGTTCCGGATGATCCACCAGCGCTTCCGCAACGTACCTGATGAGTTCTTTCATCGTCAAATCTCCTTCCAGCTGTCACTCGGTCGCCCGATTTCCGTTTCCATTCCAGCGGGGAGTGGGGGTCGATCCTATTTCCAGTCTTGCGAAGGATGTTGAATCTCGTTAAGCCGTCGGCTGCCTGCTTGCATGCCTTGAGCCCGCACGTTGTGTAAACGCGATTCCCGTGGGGAGATTTGTCGGTTGCACCGTCCGCTCCTCATTCGGACGGCCCTGGGTCACCCCATGCGCCTTTTTGGAAAAAGGCTATGCGGCCGGGGTGGTTTCCTCATTCCTGAAAAGGCCTTCCTTCTTCAGGAGGCTGCGCACGGTGGACGTGGGGGTGGCGCCCTTTTCCATCCAATGCCTGATGCGATCCGCCTTGACGACGACCTCCGCCGGATCCTTCAGCGGATTGTAGGTTCCCACCGTCTCGATGAACCGTCCGTCCCGGGGAAATTCCCCGTCAGCCACCACCATGCGGTAGAAGGGCTTTTTCTTGCCGCCATGTCTTGCCAGTCTGATTTTCACCGCCATTGTCTTGTGTTCTCTCCTCGCATTACATTTGCAGCATGCGACCGATGTCCTTCATGCCGCCCTTGTTCAGCCGCTTCATCATCTTGAGCGCCTGAACGTAGTTTTTCAAAAGCCTGTTCACGTCCTGCACGGACGTTCCGCTTCCCCTGGCTATCCGTTTCCGCCGGCTTCCGTTTATCAACTGGTGGTTGATGCGCTCGGCCATGGTCATCGAGTTGATGATCGCCTCGATGCGGGCCATTTCGCCCTCGTCCACCTTGAGATTCTTGAGGGCCTTGTTCTGGCCCATTCCGGGTATCATCCCGATTATCTGCTCGAGGGAGCCCATCTTTCGGAGCTGGGCCATCTGGTCCTTGAAGTCCTCGAGGGTGAACTCGCTTTTTCGGAGCTTGCGCTCCAAATCCTTGGCTTTCTTCTCGTCAAAGGCGTCCTGGGCCTTTTCGATAAAGGTCAGAACGTCGCCCATTCCCAGGATGCGGGATGCCATCCGGTCCGGATGAAACGGTTCAAAGGCGCTGGACTTCTCGCCGGTGCCCACGAACTTGATGGGCTTGCCCGTGATCTGCCGGATGGACAGGGCCGCGCCGCCCCGGGCGTCGCCGTCCATCTTGGTAAGGATCACGCCGCCTATGTCCAGCTGCTCGTCGAACGCGGCGGCCATGTTCACGGCGTCCTGGCCGGTCATGGCGTCGGCTACGAGCAGCGTGTCCGACGGGGCCACCGTCTTCCTTATCCGCACCAGCTCTTCCATGAGAGCTTCGTCGATGTGCAGACGGCCCGCGGTGTCCAGGATCACCGTGTCGCATCCCTGGGCGATGGCCTGGGTTCGCGCGTCCTGTGCGATCCGCTCGGGCTTGGACCCCGGTTCGGTGGGGTGCACCGGAACCGAGAGTTCCCTGCCCACCTTGGTCAACTGCTCGATGGCCGCGGGCCGGTACACGTCCAGGGGTGCGAGATAGGGTTTTCTGCCCTGTCCCCGCAGGAAGAGGGCGAGCTTGCCCGCGGTGGTCGTCTTGCCCGAACCCTGGAGGCCAACGAGCATGACGACGGCGGGATGGGCGCCCGAGACGCGAACGCCTTCGTGCCGGCCGCCCATGAGTTCGCACAGCTCTTCGTTCACGATTTTGACGACCTGCTGACCCGGAGTCAAACTTTCCAGGACTTCGGCGCCGATCGCGCGTTCCTTGACGGAGGCGATGAACGACTTGACGACCTTGTAATGGACGTCGGCCTCCAGCAGAGCCATGCGGACTTCGCGAAGACCGTCCTCTATGTTCTTTTCGGAGAGGCGGCCGTGGCCCTTCAGTTTTTTGAAGACGGTGTTGAGTCGTTCATTCAGGTTTTCAAACATTCGCGACAACTCCCGGGCAACGGAGAAAAGATTGAATATATAGTGAAGATAATCTTTGCCACGGGTTTGGCAAGTTGCGTGCCGGGGAGGATATTTCCTGGCCGGCGGCAACCAGTAAATTGTTGATATTAGTCGTCCGGGGATGGTATGTCAAGACAATTTGCTTGCCCGCCGGCAGGGGATGTTTACCCTGTTTTCCGGGTCCTCTCCGGAGGGGCCGGATTGCCGATACAGGACTATTTAACAGATTTACACCAGAACCGTTATCCCATGCAAACCCAAAGTACGCCCGTAAACGTGTTGGATCTCACATTCGACCAACTCGCCCTGTGGCTGAGCGAACAGGGCCAGAGGCCCTACCGCACCGGCCAGATCCTCAGGTGGATCCATCACCGCCAGATGGACGATTTCTCCACCATGTCCGACATCTCGAAGGAACTGCGCGCAAAACTCGCCGCATCCTTCACGGTCGACCGCCTGCCCGTGGAACAAACCGAAACCAGCCGGGACGGCACAGTCAAATTCCTGCACCGCCTGAGGGACGGGGAGCGGATCGAAAGCGTGCTCATTCCGGAGCGGGACCACTCTACCCTGTGCGTTTCCACCCAGGTCGGATGCGCCATGGGATGCGCCTTCTGTCGCACCGGGTCCGGCGGACTGGTGCGCAACCTCACTCCGGGCGAAATCATCGCCCAGGTCCGCGACGCGGCCCTGTTCGCCGGCGAACAGGGCCGGCTCACCAACCTCGTGTTCATGGGCATGGGCGAGCCCCTGGCCAATTACGACAACCTGGTGGCCGCCCTGGGCATCATCACCAGCGCGGACCATGGCCTGGCCTTTGCCGGCCGCAGGGTCACCGTGTCCACGGCCGGACTGGCGTCGAAAATCCCGCTTCTGGGCGCCGACACCAGCGCCAACCTGGCCATCAGCCTGAACGCCGCCACCGACGAAGTCAGGGACCGGATCATGCCGGTGAACAAACGATGGAACATGGAGGCGCTTCTTGCCGCGTGCCGAAACTTCCCTCTCCGAAAAGGCCGGCGGATCACCTTCGAGTACGTGCTGCTGGCCGGGGTGAACGACACGGAGTCGGACGCCGGAAAACTGGTCAAACTGCTGCACGGCATTCCGGCAAAGATCAACCTGATCCCTTACAACCCCCACGACGAGAGCCCGTTTTCCCGGCCCGCCCCCGAGGCTGTACAGCGCTTCCAGGACATCCTGCATGACAGGCACATGACCAGCGTGATCCGCAAGAGCAAGGGCGACGACATCCTGGCCGCGTGCGGGCAACTGCGCGCGAACAACCGATAACAGCCTGTTGAACAACGCGATCTGCGGCGTTGCACTTCATTTCTCGTCAGTGCAGCGTACCATAAGTACGCCTTATTCCTCGAAATTCGCGCGCCCTGCATCTCATCGTTTTTGAACAGGCTGTAAATCCCTGGTTTTTCAACGGGCTGATAACCGGGAAGATTCACCATCAGAACTGCGCGGCGACACCATTTGGGTCCACCGCGACGGGCACGGACACCTCGTCCCGCCCACCGGGCCGCGACACCAGCACCCTCACGGCCGCCCCATCCCGGGCCCTGCTGTAACGCGCGCAGAGCCGGGCGGCCATGCCGGCAGCCCCGTCGCTGTCGATGCCCGGAACCAGCACGCGCGGGCCGGGAATTTCCATCATGGAGCACAGGATGTCCGTGGACGGGTCATACAGCGCCTCGATCCTGTCGTTGTCCGACTTGTTCCGCCCCACCACGGCCTTGGTGGACGGGTCCAGCCGGAAATGCCGTCCGTGCTTGAGCAGTTCAAGGTCCCGCTCCGGCGTGTCGTCCATGTGTTCAAACAGGTCCGCCAGCCTTTTGCTGTATCCCTTGTCCGTCAGCAGGCACCCTCCAGCGGGGGCGGGATAGTCCGTGATTCCGAATGCTTCGGCCAGGGCGATCTGCGGCTTTCTGCCCCGCCCCGCGAAATCCAGCAGCCTTTCCCGGTCAACCCAGCCTCGTTCCTCGGGAATGGTGGGATCCAGCTTTTTCGCGGACAGGGGCCGCAGGATGTATCCCCTGTATCCGGAATGCTTTTCCACGTATCGCAGGGAGTTGCGCACCTGGCTCATGGGCCGCTGGCCCAGCACCTCCCCCGAAAACAAAAGGTGCCCGCCTTCGGCTTCCATGATCCTGCCCGCGAGATTGAACATGAGCGCGTGGCAGTCGCAGCACGGGTTCATGTGCTTCCCGTAGCCAAGGTTCGGATTTCGCAACATTTTCAGGTACGTTTCCGTGATCCGCTCCACACGCAGCGGAATCCCGGTCATCCGCGCGGCCTTCCTGGCTTTGCCGGCGGAAAAGAACGGCGTCTCGAAACTGATCCATTGAACGTCGATATCCTGCTCCCGAAGCACCAGCCCCGCCAGAATGCTGTCCAGCCCTCCGCTGCACAGGCCGTATGCCCGGATCCTGTCCTTCCCGTCTTCCATGATACTCCGTCACGCGCCTGCCGCGCGTTCTTGACTTTCCCGGTCTTTGCCGCCATTGTTCCGTGGCGCGCAAATGCCGTGTGAGCGATTTCCCAACTCCGGCAAGGAGCCTTTCATGCCCCCGACCAGGCACAAGGTAAAACGCATCCTTGAAATACTCAAGGAGCACTACCCCTTGGTTCGCACCCAGCTGGATTACAAGACCCCCTTCCAGTTGCTCATATCCACCATCCTGTCGGCCCAGTGCACGGACCGGCAGGTCAATTCCGTGACCCCGAAACTGTTCGACCGTTTCCCCGGCCCACGGGAGCTTGCCCGGGCCGACCTCGGGGAACTGGAGACCATAATCCATCCCACGGGATTTTTCCACTCCAAGGCCAAACGAATCAGGGAATGCGCCAAGACGATTCTGGAGCGGCACGACGGCGAGGTGCCGGCCGACCTGGACAAGCTGGTGGAACTGCCCGGTGTGGGCCGCAAGACCGCGAACGTGGTACTGGGAGCGGTATGGGACATCCCAGGGATTGTCGTGGACACTCACGTCAAGCGGATATCCAATCGGCTGGGCCTGACCGGGCATACCGATCCGGAACGGATCGAGCGGGATCTCATGGAGATACTTCCCAAAAAGGCGTGGAACGACTTTTCCCTGCAACTCATCTACCATGGAAGGGCCCTGTGCAGGGCGCGAAAGCCCCGGTGCGAATCCTGCCCCCTTCAAGAGTACTGCGACTACCACAGGGAGAACCGCCAATGAGAAAGGCTCCGGAGAAGCGTCCTCCGGAGCCTTGCAATCGTTCCCGGTTTTCCGGCACCTTTGCCCGGCAGTCCGTTGAAAAACCCGGAATTGGCAGCCTGTTAAAAGTTGAGCCGCAACTGGTGCTGCATGGCCATGATGTTCTCCAGGCGGACCTTCCTGTCCCCGAACTGCCAGAAGTCTCCGGCGTCCAGGTAGGCGGCCACCACGGAGTAGGACAGGTTGTCGTAGATGTACCAGTCGAAGTACAGGTTGTACTCCGAACCGTAGTCCTGGGAGTATGCCGAAGGCGGCTGCTCGGCCTGGGCGTGGCCGTACCTTAGGCTCAGCTTCATGTTGGCGTAGGGCTTCACGTAGCCGCCCAGGTAGAAGATCCGGGCTCCGTACCCGTACGGGTCGTGGGCCAGGTTGCCCCGCTTCACCGAGCCGTCGGGCTGTGTCTCTCCGGGGCCCAGCTGGTTCTCCAGGCCCTGCTGGGTGCCGGTGAGGATCCACAGCTTCTCCCAGTCCTCGCCAGTGCCACCAAAGGACCGGTACTCGTCGTCATTGGGATCGTCGTCGCCGCCGACCCAGGCATATCCAAGCTCGGCGCCGATGGTTTTCAGGTCCAGGCCGGCCTCCAGGTTCCATGCGTAGGCGCGCACCTCCACGTCCCGGAATCCCCGGTTCACTGCGTAGTACTGGTTCGTGACCGGATCATAGTACCGGGCGTACTTCTCCCTGTCGTACATCCTGTAGTCGCCGAACTTGTAGGACATCTCGCCCTGGACGCGGGTATGGCCCAGCTTCGCCTTGACGTACGGATTGACCGCCCATTCCTCGCGGTCGTAGGGATGGTCGTTTTGCCTGCCTGCCGCGTCCACGAAATCCGTGACCGTGTAGGCCACCGGCGCGCCGGCGGCCGCGGAAAGGCTGTAGCGGTCGCTGTACGACTTGTCAATGGTGACCGAAGCGAGCGCGGCGGCCTCGATCTTCTCGCCGAAGTACCCCACGCCGAGGTGCCAGGAATCCACGTCCGAATCCTCGAATTGGGAGAAGGCGTCATACTCGGCGTCCTTCTGGTACACGCCGAACAGGGAGAAGTCCCTCCAGTCGATACGCATCTTGACCCGGTCGTTGGCCTCCTCGTTGTCCACGAAGTCGGTTCCCCAGGCATTGGAGCTCATGCGGCCCACGTCGAACTTGGCGAACGGGGCATGGATGGTCATGTAGGCGTACTCCCATTCCATGCCTTCATTGGCGGGCTGCTGGCCCCAGTATCGCTCCAGGGCGTCGAACCTTGTGGTCATGGTGAGAAAATCGGTTACGTGGAGGCGGGCCTGGAGACGCAGGCGCATGTCCAGCCAGGCGTCGGAATCGTCCTGCTGCGCCGGAAAGCGCACGTTGCCGTTGGGGGCGTAGATGGTGGAGCTTTCCTTCAACAGGTGGGGATGGGAGTTGTAAAAACCACGCACCCTGTATGCGCCAGTGGCCTCGAAACTCACGAACGCCGCCGCCGGGGCGGCGCAGGCGACCACGAGCACCAGGACGGCCAACGACACTGCCTTGCGTCCCATGTGAACGACCTCCCTGCCCTTTTGTGGTGTGAGCCCGGTCCAGTGCGAGGTCTCGCGCGCCTTGGCGGGTGGAACTGCGGCGGAATCCTCGATTCAGACAATGAATACAGGGCACGCCATACCCTTACCGGGTGTAAAGGTTTTTGTCAAGCGGAACCGGTAAAATATGCGCGGATTACAACGTGTTGCGTGAACCGCTCGGGGATCGTGGCAGGCCGCCGGCAACAGGCGGGGAAGTCGCCGTCCCGCGCATCCCGGCAAGGAGGAAGGCCCAGCAATGAGGAAGGGGCCCCGGACAAGGTCCGGGGCCCCTGAATTTACAGACTAATCCGTTTGAATCGGATTAGAAGGTCAGCTTCAGCTCGTGAGCCAGGGTGATGTTGTTCTCCAGCTGCACGTCCGCCGAGCTGGCGGCGCCGACCACGGAGTTATTGTAGAAGGCCGCGTCGGCGAAGTAGTCGCCGGCGTCAAGATAAGCGGCGATGAAGGTGTAGTTCAGGTTGTCGAACATGGCCCATTCGAGAACGAAATCGATCTCGTTGCCGTAATCCTGGGACCAGGACACGCCGTTGATTGTCGGGGTCTGCTCGGCCTTGGCGTTGCCGTAGATGAGGCCCAGCTTCAGGCTTTCCATGGGCTTGAAGTAGCCGCCCAGGTAGAAGATCTTGGAGCCGGTATTGCCCGGATTGTAGGTGGGGTTGACGCCCCAGTTGGTGTCAAAATAGTCGGCACCGATCTGGCCCAGGGTATCGGCATTGCCGGCGCCGGCCAGGTTGCCCGTGGTACCGAGGTTCGTGTAGAGGTCATTGTTCGTGTCGGTCAGGATGTACAGCTTGCACCAGTCAGCCCCGACGCCGCCGTACGCGCTCAGCTCGTCGTCGGTCTGCGTGGTGTCGCCGGAAACCCAGGCGTAGCCGATCTCGGCGCCGAACATGCTGTGGTCGAAGCCGGCCTCGAGGTTCCAGGCCAACGCGTCGATGTCGTAGTCGGGTATTCCGCCATTTACCGGCTGCGCCATGGCGAACTGGTTGTCACGCTCGAAGTCCACGGAGCCCCACTTGTAGGCGAGCTCGCCCTGCATGCGGAAGTTGCCCATGTTGAACTTGAAGTAGGGCAGAAAGGCGAAAATATCCGCGGAGAACTGAGGATCCAGGTTGAAACCGGGGTTAAGCGGATTCGGCTGCCACTGATTCTCGGACTCTGTCTTGTGGTTCGTGTAGGCGCCCAGCAGACCGGCGTTCAGCATCTCGGACCGGTACACGCCCGCCAGGTAGTAGGTGTCGGAATCCGCGTCGTTGGCGTTGTCCACACCGAAATACTCGGCATCCAGCTCCGTGTTCTTCTGGAAGATGGCGATCAGGAAGAACTGGTCCGCCAGGGGCAGGGTCCACTTGATACGGTCGGCGGAGTCCTCGCTGTCCACGAACAGGGTGCCCCAGGCGAAAGCCGACATGCGGCCCACGTCGAAGAGGCCCACCGGAGTGGTGATGGACATCCAGACACGCTTCCACTGCATCACGTTTTCCTTGGCGCCGCCGTCGCCCCAGTAGCCATTGCAGGCACGGAAGCGGGTCAGGACGTCAAGGCCCTTCATGACGGTAAGCTTGCTGTTCACGCGAAGGCGCTGGTCCATCCAGGCGTCCGAATCGTCGTCCTGGTCCAGGGTGCTGTTGGCATTGGGTTCCACTTCCTCGAGAAGCAGGGGATGGCTGTTGTAG
The DNA here is from genome assembly GCA_046542385.1 of Desulfatibacillaceae bacterium. Lineage (GTDB taxonomy): Bacteria > Desulfobacterota > Desulfobacteria > Desulfobacterales > Desulfatibacillaceae > JBKHBM01. The sequence goes on from JBKHBM010000034.1 coordinate 33,213, forward strand.
AAGCCGCGGACGCGGAAGTAACCGTCCGAGGAGAAGTCCAGCGCCATGGCGGGCGCGGCCATCAGGATAGCCACGGCCATAACCATGGCGGCCACAAAAGTTTTCTTCATTTCATTCCTCCTGGTTTTCCTGTTTTCCTCTGTTTGTGTGGTTTTGGTCCTTACTCTTCGTGGTGCTGCCTTGTGGTCTTGCTGCTGTTGCGTGGTGCTGCCTTAAATTCCTTGTGATGTTCGGTTCGGGAAGTCATCCCGCGAAGTAGACGGTTCATCCCCCCTTTCCCGGCCCGCCGGCGGAGGGCGGGCGCGCAGATATGGCATGATTTCCACGCCGTTGGCAATCTACCCAAAGGCGGAATCCCTTGTCAAGTATTTTTGTTGTTTTTTAAAGCATACCCGGCATTTGAGGCGCTTTTTCCCGCCGCGGGCTTCCATCCGCGGAAAAACGCCTATCAGCCCGTTGAAAAACTCGGAATTTGCAGCCTGTTCAAAAACGATGAGATGCAAGGCGCGCAAATTTCGAGGAGTAAGGCGTACTTACGGTACGCTGCATCGACGGGAAATGAAACGCAACGCCGCAGATCGCGTTTTTTAACAGGCTGCTACCGCCCCGGCGCCGCGAGCGCGTCCATGTCGTAGGAAACGACATGACTGCCATCGCCCCCCGTGATGGAAAACCCTTTTTTCACCAGGGTGGCCACCAGCTCCGGCATCCCGTCATTGTCGAAGTCGCCGACCTGGTAGTCTGATATGTACCCGCTGATGTCCCGTGTTTCCCATACGGACACCAGGCCCGCGCCGTCCCATGCCAGTCCCTCGAAATGCCCCTTGTCGTATCGGCGGTAGCCTTCGAAAACGCGCCCGGTGACCCCGGAATTATTGGCCACCACCAACTCGTACGCGTTGTCCCCGTTGGTGTCGGCCATGATGATGCGCTGGGGGATGTAACTCTTGTCATCCGCGGTCGTCGTCTCGCTCAGGTATTTTTCGCTGCCGCCGTATCGGTCGCTGGTTTCATACACCTGCTTGCCCGAGGCGGAGTACACCCCGATCCTGTCCCGGTCTCCAAAGGCGACGGGGCCCTTGATGCCTTCCTGGGTGGGGTCGCCCAGGTTCATGCCGAACACCCAGGCGGAGGAACGGAAAGGCACCCTGGCCACCTTGTCGTAATCCTCGCCGGTCCATTCCAGCTCGAAGATCCCGGCCATGTGGGTTTCGGACACGCCCTGGCGCTGGCCCAGCAGAATCGTACCCCGGCTGGGATGATCCAGGGCCCGGTAGTACCATCCGGATTTCTCGACAATGGGGACAAAGGACTCGCCGTCCCATTCCAGGACAAGGGATTGGAGCGAATACGTGCTTATGGTCACCGCGGTCACGAACAGTTCGGCCTTGCCGTTGCGGTTCACGTCGCCGGCGTCGATCCAGAGGGGCTTCAACCCCGAGGGCAGCTTGTACTGGCCCACGGCCGTGAACAACTGGCCGTGCTTCTGGTACACGGCAACCTTGTCCCCGGCAAGGAGGGCGCACTCCACAAGCCCGTCCTGGTTCATCTCGCCAAGGGCCACGCCCATGATCCGGTCGTTGAACTCCCGGCTCCGCCAATAGTCACGGACCCCGGGCGTCCTTCCGGACGTGATGAACGGGGAGTCCCCGGTTTTTGGCTCCTCCGCGGGAAAACCGCCTTCAACCAGCTTTTCCGGATGGGTGTATATGCCGGCGTCCTCACGCTCCCCGGCGCCGGTCGCCGGGGTGCGTTCCTCGGCCACGGGTGTTCCGTGAAGCCTGTCCCTGATCTTGCGGGCGAATCCGTCCACGGCCGGGATCACGGTGTCCAGGCCCTTGGTCTGGTTGTAGACGGTGACGGGTTCGCGCTCGCCGTCCGTATCCACCATGGCGGCGTCCATGCTCACGCTGTCCCCGAATATGGTCAGGCTGCCGTAGAGCACGTGGTCCGCGCCCAGCCGGGCCCCGAGGTCCCGCGCCTTTTTTTCGTTCCATGGAGGGGAGAAGGCGCTCACCGCCTCCTTCACGTCCGCCTTATCCAGCACCCGCAAGGAATCCTCCCGGGAGAGGCGGGTGGTCAGCATGTCCACGATGCCATCCTGGAGAAAGCCCAGGTCCTTGTCCGCGTGCATGGTAAACGGTACCACGGCGATGGTTGTGGGGTCCTGTGCGTGGGCGGGACCCGCCAGGAACGTGAATGCGAGCAGGAGCGCCGCGACGATCGCGGCGCACCCGGCTTTGTTTCCCTTTGACATGTATCGGCTCCTTTGCCCTGTCCGGGCACGATGTTCAATTCACACGAATCCGCGCCCATGGGGCGCAATGACATATACCTGAATCCGTGACGAAAATTGTCAGAATACCGAGAAAAGCCCCCTTACCAGCCTGTTGAAAAACGCGATCTGCGGCGTTGCGCGTCATTTCTCGTCAACGCGACGTACCGTAAGTACGCCTTGTTCCTCGAAATTCGCGCGCCTTGCATCTCATCGTTTTTGAACAGGCTGCAAATTTCGAGATTTTCAACGGGCTCTTACGCGGGCTTGTCGTACGTCTCCACACGGGTCTCCGGGTTCACCCAACGGGTGTGAAAGGCCTTTTCGGCCTGGGGCCGGCCTCGGGATATAACCTGTCCGCGTCACAAAAAACAGCCCCCAAAAGGCATTTTTCGCCCGGGAGCCGTCTGGAGGGGGACCAGTGGGATCTCCTACGGTTTTTCCAGTCCGGATTTCTGGAAATATTTTTTGAGGGCCTCTCCGGCGTACTCCATGGAACGGGTCCCCAGAAGTTCACCGTGCCCCACCACAACGGCCACCGCGACGGACTCGCCTACCGCGTTCTCCCCAAAGCCCACGAACCAGTCGTAGCGGATGTCGCCGGCGAGGTTGCTGATGCTGCCGGTCTTGCCGCCGATGGTGAGGTGCCGCAGAATCGGATCCAGCCCCCTCCCGGTGAAGTATCGGCGGGCCGTGCCCGAGCTGACGGTCTCCTCCATCATTTCCCGCACGGCTTCACATGTCCTGGACTCGGCGACCTGGCCGGCGGACTCCAGCCGGGCCGCATACACCACCAGTCCGTCGTCCCTGACCACCTGGCTGATGGCGACGGGTTCCGGGAGGATGCCGTCGTTCAACACGGCGGAAACCAGGGCGGCCCCGTGCAGGGGGGACATCAGGGTGCGCTTGTTGAACCCGGAGGCCGTTTCCGCCAGAAAGAAGCCGTCGTCCTCCACCGGGGCCACACTGGCGGCCACCGGAAACTCGAAGTCGAACCTCTGGTTGTAGCCGAACCCCGTGGCGTAGGCCCTCAACAGGCCGTCCCCGATATGGTTGGCGCCCAGCTTCCCGAAAACGGGATTGATGGAGTCGGCGAAGGACTCCTTGAGGCTGACGGTCCTGGTCCATTTGGTGCGCTTTTCCTTGAGCTGGTACTTGTACAGGGTGTGCTTGCGCCCCCGGTAGGTGAGCGGAGAGCCCGGAACCATGTCGCAGACCTCCATGGCGGCCGCGGCGGTCACGATCTTGAACACGCTCGCCGCGGGGTACACCACGCCGCTGGCCGGGCAGACGCCGGGGGGCGCGCCCTTGCCGGACATGGCCAGCACCCTTCCGGTGCAGGGCTCCATGACCACGACCCCGGCCTGGACCGCGATGGATTTTGCCATCAACGCGTCGAGATACCCCTGAAGGTTGGAACGCAGGCTGGTCTCGATCCGGTAACTGTGCCCGTCCCGGACCACCTCCATCCCGGACTCCGGCAGCCGGCTCACCCCGTTACGCCTCAAGGCGTCGACCACCCCGTGCCTGGACCAGCGTTCAAAACCGCCCCAGGGGGCTGGCGTGGACCCGGTGTGGGCGGCGGCCTCATGGTCGGCACGAAAGCGCAGGGTCCCGTCCGACCCTCTCAGCACCGGCCATATGAAATGATACGCGGCCACGGAGACGGCCAACAGTAAGGCGAAGGTCACCACCCCGCGCAGAACGCGGCGCCTCCTTCGGGCCCGCACGTCTCTGCGCCGCAGGCTGGCCTGGTATCGCCTCCAGGAGCCATACGGGCTCCGCTGGCTGCCTTTCGCCGTGTTCAAACGCACTCTGGTCCGGCCTCCTTCGCCCCATGCCCCGGGGTCGGATTCGGGTGGCAAGCTGTGTCCTGAATCCGTGAGCGGTCTCAGGTGTGTATTAATATTACGGAATCAGGACTTATGCAAGACCCTGGCGCATTTGATCCGGATTTTCACGAAAAATCCCGCCGAACCAGGAATTTCCCGTTTGGTTCCGGTGTTGACGCGCCGATGCGGGCCGGGGCTCAGCTGACCGGCGTACCGGGCGCCGCTTCCCGCTCCGTTCCCAGCACCCTGGGACCATCCTCGTCCACGGCCGCCAGCACCATTCCCTGGGACTCGATGCCCATGAGCTTCGCCGGGGCCAGGTTGGCCACCACGACCACCTGCCTGCCTACCAGCTCCTCCGGTTTGTAGGACTTGGCGATTCCGGCCACGACGGTGCGGATTTCGCCGATATCGACTTTCAGCTTGAGCAGCTTGCCTGACTTGGGCACCTTTTCCGCCTCCAGCACCCTGCCCACCCGAAGGTCCACTTTCTGGAAGGTTCCGAAATCGATCTGCTCCTTGATGGGAGGTCCGGCCGGAGCGGCCGGTTCCTGTTCCACCGGGGCGCTTCCCATCGCCTCCTCCATGTCCACCCTGGGAAAGAGTTGCACCGCCTTGCCCAGCTGCGTCCCGGCCGGCATGCCGCCCCATTCTGAAAGGAAGCCGGGCTGCTTTCGCGGAGCGTCCCGGGAAAGGCCCAGATGCTCCAGCATGACCCCGGCCGTATTCGGCATGACCGGGGTGATCCAGCCGGCAACGATGCGCAGGCCCTCGACCATGTTGTACAGGACCACGTCCAGCTGCCGTTCGGCCTCCTTTTGTCTGGCCAGCACCCAGGGCTGGGTCACGTCCACGTACTTGTTCATGTGGCTGATGAACTCCCAGGCCGCCATGAGCGCCTTGTGAAACGCGAATTCCTCCATGCCCTCGGAGTACTTCCGCTCCGCCGCGACGGCCTCCACCTCCAAACCCCAGCCGGTCTCCTTTTCCAGTTGGGTGTCCGTCTCCGGGACAATGCCTCCCCGGTATTTGTGAACCATGGTCAGAACCCGGGTGAACAGGTTTCCCAGGTCGTTGGCGAGATCGGCGTTGAGGCGCTGGATCAGGCCCACCTCCGAAAAGCTGGAATCCAGGCCGAAGGACATCTCCCGCATGAGAAAGTAGCGGAACGCGTCCACCCCGTACTTGTCACAGAGAGCCAGGGGTTCGATCACGTTGCCCAGGCTCTTGGACATCTTGCTGTCCTCCACGTTCCAGTATCCGTGCACGTTCAGGCTCTGGTACACAGGGATGTCCGCGGCCTTGAGCATGGTCGGCCAGTAGATCCCGTGGGGCTTCAGTATGTCCTTGGCGACCAGGTGCCTGGCCGCAGGCCAGTATTTTTTGTACAGCTCGCCGTCGGGCCAGCCCAGGGCGGAGACATAGTTGACCAGCGCGTCGAACCACACGTAGCAGACGTAGTTGTTGTCGAACGGCAGGGTGATGCCCCACTTGAGGCGGCTCTTGGGCCGGGATATGCACAGGTCCTCGAGGGGTTCGCGTAAAAAGGCCAGGACCTCGTTGCGGTACCGTTCAGGGTGGATGAATCCGGGATTGGACGTGACTTGGTCAATCAGCCAGTCCCGGTATTTGCTCATGCGGAAGAAGTAATTGGACTCCTTGATGGTTTCAGGCTCGGTTTCATGGTCGGGGCATTTGCCGTCCACCAGTTCCCGTTCCGCGTAGAAGCGTTCGCAGCCGAAGCAGTACAGGCCCTCGTACTCGGCGAAATAGATCTCGCCCTTGTCGTAAATACGCTGGAGAATGTCCGTCACCACCTTCACATGCTCGTTGTCCGTGGTTCGGATGAACTTGTCGTTGTCGATCTCCAGGTGGGGCCACAATCCCCTGAACAGGCCTGATATCTCGTCCACGAATTCCCGGGGTGTCTTGCCGGCGGCCCTGGCGGCCCGCACCACCTTGTCCCCGTGTTCGTCGGTGCCTGTAAGGAAAAAGGCGTCCTCGCCCCTGGCCTGGTGGTAGCGCTTGACCACGTCCGCGACTATGGTGGTGTAGGCGTGTCCCAGGTGGGGCCGGGCGTTCACATAATAAATGGGCGTGGTTATATAAAAAGGTTGTGCCATGATGTCCGGGTCCTTTCTGTGGTGGCGGCCCCGGCGGGGCCTCGCGGGGCGTCTGCACCGAAAAAAAGCACCCCCGGGCAGGGGTGTAAAGTACTTTTTTGGCGGGGGAGAATGAAAATCCCGGCTACCAGCCCGTTGAAAAACTAGTACCTTGTAACACTTATAGTTTCGGATAAAGGCTTTTCAG
>JBKHBM010000149.1:0-9922 GCA_046542385.1 Desulfatibacillaceae bacterium
GCATCTCATCGTTTTTGAACAGGCTGCAAATTTCGAGTTTTTCAACGGGCTGGTATGCGTTGTCAGTGATGAAACCTTCGCTTGGCAGGATACTTCGGAACAATCCTCCGGGGAATCGGGTGAAAGGTGTAGATGGAGGCGTTACGGCCCCTATTTTACGGGGCCTGAAAACGAAGCATCCGTCCATTCCGGCGGCGGGGCGCGTCGGGTAACGGGTTTCGGGGCAGTTCCATGGCGGGCGTCGCCGAAACCAGGGGGGTGACCGGACGGAATTCGGCGGACAGCCCCCCGGCGGGCCTGGAAGGCCCCCGGGGGAGCGAGGGGCGGAACCGGGACCGGAATCCCGGACCGGGGACATGCACCGGCATTCGACGTGGCGGCCCATGACACGGTCCCGGCAGCGCCGCTACAGAAGACCTTCCTTTTCCAGGTTGTTCACGATGGCGTTCACCGACTTGCCCCGGTTCATCGTGTAGAAGTGCAGTCCGGGAGCCCCGTTTCGCAGCAGGTCCCGGCACTGGCTGGTGGCCAGGTCTATTCCGTAATCCAGGACCGCCTCCTTGTCCCCTTCGGGAAAGGCCGCAAGGTCCCGCCGTACCTGGTCGGGAATGCTGGCTCCGCACACCCTGGCCAGGTTTTCCAGCATCTTCGGCGAGTAGACGGGCATGATGCCCGGCACGATCGGAATGGTGACGCCGGCGGCGCGGCATCGCTCCACGTAGTCGTGGTAGAACCGGTTGTCCAGGCAGAACTGGGCGACTATGTACTCCGCGCCATTGTCCTGCTTGAGTTTCAGATACCCGATGTCCTTGTCCAGGCTCTCGGCCTCCTGGTGGCCCTCGGGATATCCGGCCGCCCCCAGGCAGAAATCGTAGCGGTCCCTGGCAAAGGCCAGGAGGTCCGACGCATGGGGCAGGGCGTCCGGCGAGGGCGCAAAGCCGGCGTCCTGGGGTTCGTCTCCGCGGATTACGAACACGGTTTCCACCCCCAGGGCCTTGAACTTGTCCAGCACCTGGACAACATCGTCCGGGGACAGGCCCATGCCAGCGATATACGCCACCACGTTGGGCTCCCCGGCCTCCTGGAGTCGCTGGATCAGCTCAAAGGACCCTTCCCGCGTGGTACCGCCCGCGCCAAAGGTCACGGACACGTAATCATGGCGCGTCCGGGAAAGAATGTCGATGGTGTTGGACAGGGTTTGCTCGGCCTTTTCCGTTTTGGGCCGGAAAAACTCGAAGGAGATGACGGGCTTGTTGTTTCCCCCGTTGTACAGTTCGGCAATGCGCACGTTTTCCTCCCATGGTTGAGGTTGCATAGCAGGTGCGGACAGAGTCGGTCGCGTCCGCCCGGAAATCGATCGGCCGTATCCCTGGCCGGCCGAACGGCGACGTTATGGGATATAACTCAAAATGTCAAGGGGGTGGCCGGCCCCGCCAGGGCCACATCAAAGTGAAACCGGTTGGCCGATGAGCGGGACGAGTGCCAGCCCGGTTCCGGTGTTTCCCTACCGCCTCGACTACGGTCACCGTCGGCCCGGAATACGGTATGCCGCCCATGTCACGTTGCCGAACCGGAAAGTATTCTCTGTGGAACGCTGGATAGTACCATCCGATTCCGCTTGCGGCACAGGTCCGTGAACCGGCCGCGAGACCAGGCCGGGTTTACGGTGCGAACCGCATGCCCCCGCAGCCGAAGGGAGACGTGCAATGAAAAAGGACATTCAATGGGTGCTGAACAAACTCGACTGGATGCGTGAGCAGGGAATCTGGCCCAACGGTCTGCGCTATTTGTGGACGGACGCGTTCGGTGTGGTGCTTCTGGTTTCCCTGTACCACCACCTCGGCGAGGACCGGTACCTGGACGAGGCGCGCCACGTCGTGGCAGAGGTGGACCGGGTCCTGGGCCGGGAGCGCGGTGTCCGTATCGGCGAGGCGCCGGATCGCGACGGTCAGTACTACCATTACCTGGGCATGTGGATGTTCGCGCTGGGACGACTGGGCGAGGTCATTCCCGAGTACCATGACAGGGCGGTGGAGCTTGTCCGGCAGGTGCATCCCGCCTTCGTGGATCCGGGACGCGGCGTCTGGTGGAAGATGGAGGAGAACCTGTCCGGCCCTTATCCGGGATACGGAAGGGGCGGGCTGGACCCCTTTCACGGATACGTGGTGTACCGGTATCTCGATCCCGAAGGACTGGCCTCCGAAATCGGGGAGATGGAAGACCTTGTAAGGCAGTTGTACCCGGGGCTGAACATCGACCAGGACCTGGGTTTGGGCATGATGCTGTGGATGTGCCACTTCCACCCGGAAGAGGAGTGGGCGAAAACCCAGCGAGGCCGTTGCCTTCAGACACTGAATCGCCTGTGGATCGATCCTCCGGGGTACTTCTGCAGACAAACCGGGGCCAACCACGTGCGGTTCGCCTTCACCAACTACGGGATCTCCGTCGGCCTCCAGGCCGTGGGAGAGCAAACGGATCGGGTGGCCCGGCTCAACACCTGTTTCGACACGTACCGTTCCGGTGACCACTATGACGTGGAGGCCATCACCCACGTCATGGGCTGCTCGTCCCATTTTCCGGGAAAGATGATTCTGGGTTGAAGCCGCCTCGCGGAGTCACTCCAGTACGCCCAGAGCGATCACGAACACGATGCCGGCAAGCAGGGAAAACACGGTGGCGTGGTCGTCCCCGGCGCAGGAGTTCGGGATGAGTTCGTCCACGGTTATGTAGATCATGAGGCCGGCGGTTCCGGAGACGATGAAACCCATGATCGCGAAGGGGATGGTGGGGAAGATGTAATACCCCAGCAGAAAACCGGCCAAGAGGGGCAGCGCGGTTGAGGCGGAGAACAAAAAGGCCTGCCATTTCTTTCCCGTAGCCAGGTAGTTGGGCGCCGAGGTGCAGATGCCCTCGGGAATGTTGTGGATGGCAATGGCCACGGCGATCACCACGGAGACTTCGGCCTCGGCCACGCCGCCGGCCGCTATGGCCAGGCCCTCCGGGAAGTTGTGCATGAAGATGCCCAGGATCAGAAACACCGAAGTCCGCTGAAGGTTGCAGCCCTGCTCCTGGGCGCAGAGGCTGGGATGGATGTGGGGAATGAGCCTGTCAACCCCGTACATGGCCAGTGCCCCCACAACCAGTCCGCCGACGGCGATGGGGATGGAGGACAACTCGATCCCCTCGGGAATCAGTTCGATAAAGGATATCGTCAGCATGACGCCCGCCGCAAAGCACAGCATGTTGCAGATGAAGCCCGGAGTCGGCTTGCGCATGATTCCCAGAAAAGAGCCCACAACGGGCCCCAGTATGGAAATGACCACGATGGTCCACAGGTTACTCATCCGATTCACCACCTTCCTTGCGCACCAGTTCCACCCCGGCCTCTTCAAGGAGGGCTGCTGCGGTGCCATCCCCGGTCCCTGTCACCACCACTTCGTCCGGGTTCTGTTCCAGCATCCACCTGCCGGTGAGCAGGCCCCGCTTGGCTTCCGCTTCCGCATGGGGATTTTCCATGTGCTGTCTTTCCACCACCTCGCCGTCCTCCCGACGAATCACCTCCAACAGGAACCAGGGAGCCTTGCCCAGGTGTGGATGGACGGGTCCGTCCGGATACTCCCGGGGGGTGAGCCGTCGCAGGTACTCGTTACTGTGAGGCCTGGTCTTGATCCGGACCATGACCAGGTGCGGAAACTCTTCCCTGATCTCCCATTCGAGATGCCGGGCCGCCCTTTCCGCGAGCTCATGGCTTCCGGTGCGAACCACAACGTCCATGTCCACCAGAAAACGTCCTCCGGCGCGACGCGAGAAAAACCTCTCCACTCCTTGAACGCGTCGGTGGTCCTCCACCCTGCGGATGATGTCCCGCTCGGTCTCCCGGTCGATGGACTGGTCCATGAGGTCCCTCATGGCATGCACCATGAGTCCGCCACCGGACCAGAAGATGAAGCCGGCCACCACCACGGCGGCGTATTTGTCCAGTTCAACATGGAAGTAAGCGCCCACGAGGCTGGCAAGGACCACCAGGGTGCTTATGCTGTCGACCAGGTAGTCGCGGCCGTCGGCGGACAGGGCGGGAGAGCTCAGACGTCGCCCCTGCCGTATCTGGTACAATCCGAAACCGAAGGTCGCCAGAAGGGCCCCCAGGGTCACGGGGAGGGCTATCTCCGTACTGGGAAGGTGGGACTTTTCCAGAATCGCGGTCCGGGCGATTTCATACCCCGCCAGCAGGATGGCAACGGAGGTCACCAGTTGGGCGATGTTCTCCGCCTTGTACATCCCGTAGGGGAAGGACGGGTGCCTCCTGCCGGCCAGCCACAGACCCAGGTAGGCGGCTCCCGCGCCCACCACGTCCGTGGCGGAGTGCACGGCGTCGCCCAGAAGCGCGGCGGAACCCGAGATCACCCCGGCCACTCCCTTGGCCAGGGCCAGGGCCAGGTTCACGCCGATGGAAGCCAATGCCCGCCTTCGGGCCCTTGATATGTCGGGGTCCGATGCCGGGGACCCGTCGTCCGGTGTACCCGGTGGCTCGTCACCGAGGAGGTCGTGTTCCTCGCATTTCTCTTCCATGTCGGCGTCTCGTCAGGGGGGGTAATCCATCGGCACCAGGTTTTCCAGTCGCACAGCAAGACCATAATCAGTGAAAAACCCCTCGGCAAGGGGAAAATATGGTTGGCCCGGACAGGTGGCGGGGAGGGATGCGGCGTATCATACCGGCTTACTCCGCGCGCAGAGTGATCCGCAAAATTTCGCTGGCCCGCCACAGCCGCATCCGCGGCCCCCAGGTCCCCGTCCCGCGGCACACGATAAGGCGCATGTCCCCCACGTCGTAACCTCCGGCGACATACGGGTTCCTCCGGGCCACAACCATGTTGAACGGCCAGATCTGCCCTCCGTGGGTATGTCCCGAGAGCATGAGGCCGACGCCTTCGGCGGCCGCTGTCTCCGCGTCCAGCGGCCTGTGGGACAGCAGTATGGTGGCTGCGTCGGGCCTGTCCTTCAGGGACGTGGTGACCACGCGGTCCCAGTCAACGCCCATCCCCCTGTCCACTCCGGCAACAACCAGTCCGGGCGCCACTTCCCTCCATTCGTTTCGCAACAGCCTGATGCCCGCCTCCTGGTGGAACCGTACTCCCGAGTCCATGTCTCCGTGGTGTTCATGGTTGCCGGTGACTCCCCAGACGCCCAGCGGGGCGTGAAGCCCTCTCATGGCCTCGGCCATGGGCTGTTCGCGGGTCCCGTCGCCGTGGCCTTCCACGATGTCCCCCAATGTGCAGATCATGTCCGGTTCCAGTGCGTTGATCTGCTCCACCCGGGCATCGACCCAGTCTTCGCCGATCAGCGCGCCGAGGTGCATGTCCGATACCGCCACCAGAACCGCCCCGTCCAGGGTGTCCGGCAAACCGGCAAGCCGGACTTCGTGGTCGCGGACCACGGGAGCGCGCATGCCCTGGGTGAAGGCCACCGAACAGACGATGAGCCAAAGGATGAACGCGCCGGTGCGCAGGGCCCGGGCGCGTTTGCGAAAGACCAGGCCGAAGACGGTGGGTACGTCCACCACCAGAAAGCATGTGCACAGGATGAACACCGCACCCAGCCAGTTCATGGCGACGAATTCGAACAGATCGGACCAGAACATCCGGCCACGGTCCTCGAACCACCGGTGGACCCAGGTGGTGGACCACATCAGGACCCCGAACACCCCCACGGCGACGCGCGCCGAACGGCGGGTCACGAAGGATAGGGTCGCGATGCGCCAGAATGCATAGGCGTTCATGAGTGTCCAGCCGAAGGTCATGATGAAGTGAAACATGTGGTGGTCCCCGAAATGCGTTTCCGTTGGCGCCGGTCGGCGCGAAATACCGGGTACACAATGCCACGGAATCCGAGGCGGGGCAATGGGGAAGACATCGGCAGCCGGCAGTATTTCTTTCCGTTGGCCATTTTCCATGGGGTTGAGTGGCCGGGGCGGTGACAGTTCGATTCCGCCCCTGGGGTCCGTTTCCAAAAAACCGTTGACAGAAAACGTATAGTCTTGCTATGTGTTTCCATTAACGAACGTTCACTAATGCCTCCCCCGGCGCCGAACCTTCGATTCACCCTGGAGTCCGACATGTCCACCGCCCCCCAATCCCAAAACCCCAACAGTTCCGACGCCCGGACAAGGCTGCTCACCGTGGCCAGCAAACTCTTCTGGCAAAACGGCTTCAACGGTACCAGCATGCGCGACATCGCCCGCGAATACGGGTGCAAACCCGCGAACATATACAACTTTTTCCCCGGCAAGGAGGCCGTTCTCTACGAGGTGCTGCACGAGGAGATGACAAACCTCCTGGAACCCCTGCGACCCATACTGGACGACGAAAACGGCGACCCCGTACAGCAGCTTCGCACGCTCATACGCCAGCATCTTTCCATTACGCTGAGCTACCGCCGTTCCGCCAAGGTCCTGTTCGACGTCGCCATGGAACACCTGGAACCCGAGCACCGCCGCGCCATAGTGAGGCTGAGGGACCACTACGACGCGATCCTGCGAGCGGTCCTGCGCAGGGGCAGGGAGCGCAGCGTGTTCGCGGACATCGACGAGAAATTCGCCGGATTCATGATCGCCTCCATGATCACCCGCTGTCGCATCTGGTACGACCCGGAAAAGTCCGCGGACTTCGACGACATCGCGGATTTCATCTTCCGGTTCACCATGCACGGAATCAGCCCCCGGCCCGGATGAACCGGCCGTGGGGCGGCATCACATGAATCCGTCCGGGCAGGACGGTGGAATTTCAAACCTCAACCGGAAAAGAGGGAGCCATGAACATCGACGACGTGAAAAGGATTGCAATAATCGGAGCCGGCAACATGGGACACCAGATTTCCACCCTGTGCGCCATCAAGGGATACGAGACCACGTGCACGGACGTGAGCGAAAAGGTGCTGGACCAGGCGCGGAAGTTCGTGGACGGATACTTTCCGGGCCGGGTGGAAAAGGGCCGCATGACTCAGGACCAGGCGGACGCGGCCAGGGCGCGGCTGACTTTCACGGACAGCATGGAGGACGCGGTAAAGGACGCGGATTACGTGATCGAGGCCGTCATCGAGGTCCTGGACGTGAAGCGCGACCTGTTCGTCCGCATGGACAAGGCCGCACCGGCGCACGCCATCCTGGCCACCAACAGTTCCGCCATCGTCAGTTCCAGAATAGCGGACGCCACGAACAGGCCGGACAAGGTGGTCAACCTGCATTTTTTCAATCCCGCGCTGGTGATGAAGCTGGTGGAGGTGGTCAAGGGCCCGCACGTTTCCGACGAGACCGCGGACATCTCCATGGAATTGTGCCGCAAGCTGGAAAAGGAGCCCGTCCTTCTTAAAAAGGAGGTGGACGGATTTCTGCTCAACCGGATATTCCGCGCCATCTTCAAGGAGGCTGAGTGGCTGCTGGAGATGGGTGTGGCCACCGTCGAGGACATCGACAAGGCGACCGTGCACGGCGCCGGGCATCCCATGGGCCCCTTCACCCTCATGGACCTCACGGGAATCGATCTCGCCTACACCATGGACATCGAGCGGTTCCGCAAGACCGGGGACCCGGCGGACATGCCCGCCCCCACCCTGACGGGCCATTACGTGAAGGGCGAGTACGGCAGGAAGGCCGGCAAGGGCTGGTACGACTACTCCAAAAAGAAGTAGGGACAGCCGGACCCGCTCCGCGTCGACGGTAAAAGATGGCAATACCGCGGACCGCGTTGCTCCAAGGGACGCGAACAGGAGGCCGAAATGGCACAGGTGATGGCAGACAGGCGGGACATCGAGTTCGCCCTCTGGGAGCAACTCGAGGTGGACGGCCTGGCAAAATACGACAAGTACGCCGAATTCAACAAAAAAACCTGCGACCTCATCATCAACGAGGCCCGCAACTTCGCCCTCAAGGAACTGCTGCCCATAAACGCCGAGGGCGACCGCGAGGGCGTACGCCTGGAAAACGGGCAGGTCAAGGTGCCGGAATGCTTCCGCCGCCCGTTCGAGCTGTTGCGCGAGGGTGAGTGGACGTCCATGACCGAGGACCCGGAGGTAGGCGGCCAGGGCGTGCACATGCCGCTGTCCATCGCGGTGAACGAGTATCTCATGGGGGGCAACTACTGTTTGGTGAACTACGGCATGTTCGGTCACGGCACGGGCAAGATGATCGAGCTGTACGGCACGGACAGGCAAAAGGAACTGTTCCTCGAGAAACTGTACACCGCGGAATGGGGCGGCACCATGCTGCTCACCGAGGCCGAGGCCGGCTCGGACGTGGGCAACCTCACCACCACGGCGACCAGAAACGAGGACGGCACCTACAGCATCACGGGCCAGAAGATTTTCATCACCAACGGTGATCACGACCTCACCGACAACATCATCCATCCCGTGCTCGCCCGTATCGAGGGCGCGCCCGCCGGCACCAGGGGCATCAGCATCTTCATCGTGCCCAAGTACTGGGTGAACGACGACGGCTCCATCGGCGAACCCAATGACGTCGAGTGCGTTGGGATCGAGGAAAAGATGGGCATCCACGCCAGCGCAACCTGCACCCTGGACCTGGGCGGCAAGGGCAAGTGCCGGGGCCTGTTGCTGGGCGAGGAGAACAAGGGCATGCGCATCATGTTCCACATGATGAACGAGGCCCGGCTCATCGTCGGCTTCCAGGCGTTCACATACGCCTCCTCGGCCTACCTCTACGCCCTGGAGTACGCGCGCCAGCGCAAACAGGGCAGGGACATCATGGCCGGCAAGGACCCGGACGCGCCCCAGGTGCCCATCATCGCCCACCCGGACGTTCGGCGCATGCTGTTGTGGATGAAGGCGCACGTGGAGGGCATGCGCAGTTTCTTCTACCTCACGTCCTATTGCATCGCCATGGCCAAGGTGGCGGACACCGAGGAGGACCGCGAGTATTACGAGGGCCTGGTGGCGCTGTTCACCCCGCTCAACAAGGCCTACGCCGCCCAGCGGGGATACGAGGTCATCGTCCAGGCCATGCAGGTGTACGGCGGGTACGGCTACATCCGGGAGTACCCCATCGAGCAGTTGCTGCGCGACTGCAAGATCACCTCGATCTACGAAGGCACGGACGGCATCCAGGCCATGGACCTTCTGGGCCGCAAGCTGGCCATGAACAAGGGCCGGCATTTCATGGACTTCCTTGCCGAGGTGAGCAAGGCCGTGGCCCGGGCAAAGGAGTACGAGCGCCTTGGCGGCATCGCGGAAAAGGTGGAAGCCGCGGCGGAAAAGCTGGGCCGGACCGCGATGGTGATCGGCGGCGCCCTGGGCGAAGGCAAGGTCAAGGGTGCGTTCGCCCATGCCTTCCCATTCATGATGGCCATGGGCGACGTGATCATGGCGTGGCAGTTGCTGTGGCGGGCCACGGTGGCGGAAAAGGCGCTGGCCGGCAAGGCCAGGGCAAAGGACAAGGCCTTCTACGAAGGCCAGGTCAAGTCCGCCGAGTTCTTCGCGTACACCGTGCTGCCCAGGACCCTGGGAGGCATGGACGGCATCCAGGCCATGCAGCCCACGGCCGTGGAGATCGAGGACGCCTCCTTTGGGGGATGACGCGAAGGTCGGCCACCAAAGGGCTTGACGCAAGCCATCCGTGGTTGGATCAAGGCCGCGCTCGCGCGGCCGGACCCGACAATAAAGCCGAGCGGAGCGAGTCCACTTTTCGTCATCCCCGCGAAAGCGGGGACCCAGAACAGGATCGAGCGAAGAGAGTCCACTCTTCGTCATCCCCGCGAAAGCGGGGACCCAGAACAGGATCGAGCGAAGAGAGTCCACTCTTCGTCATCCCCGCGAAAGCGGGGACCCAGAACAGGATCGAGCGGAGCGAGTCCACTCTTCGTCATCCCCGCGAAAGCGGGGACCCAGAACAGGATCGAGCGAAGAGAGTCCA
>JBKHBM010000150.1:0-9918 GCA_046542385.1 Desulfatibacillaceae bacterium
CCGAAGGCCCCCGAACCCTTGGCGTGCGGCTGCCTTTCCGGGATGCGTTCCCGGTTGAAGTTGGCCATCTGCTCGATGAGGTAGTGATCCTGGAGCAAAATGGGACCGTCAGGTCCCACGGTCAACGAATACTCGTCGCTGGAAACGGGTATCCCGGCGTCATTGGTGGTGGGTTTGCGGTCCTTGTCGCTCATGTGGATTGCTCCTTTGCTTGGTTGGGGTTGGGGTTGGGGTTTGCAAACCTGTCATTCAACCCGGCAAGGTGCGATGCGAGCCGGAAAAGGATACGAAATTCGCGCGCCTTGCATCTCATCGTTTTTGACCAGACTGCCAATTCCGAATTTTTCAACGGCCTGTTGAAGATGCACACGTCAAGGAATGGAATTCAAAGGACATTCCATAAAAAACAATGAGTTGAAGCGGGGGAGGTCGCTCATTCCGGCGTCAAAGGATTCACACTCGTGTACACCGGAAATCAGAAAGACTTGCTACAAAGATTAATCCGTCTGCCTTGCCTGTCAAGATGTCGGTGCCAGCCCGGGATCGCACCGGCCGGCAAACTCGCCCCATCCCGGCTTAGGGTTGTCAGGGATCAGTATTGCTGTTGGTTGTTTGTCACCAGTGAAATCACTTTGGGACGCCGCGCCGGATCACAATCCGTTTTCCGGGCATACGGCCTGGACCATGTCCTTGTCGTTCTCACCTCACGGGTGACACAGATTCCCGACAGGCCGCTGAAGGGGTGGCCTCGATAACTCGTTATCGAGGTGCGAAGCACAAGTGAATCCCTCGGAAATCACAATTGCCTTACCCGGGCCAAGTGTCTCCTCTGAGCATTGTATTCGGTCGTTGGTGCACCTTCGGTTGAGGTTGGTTGCCACTAAACCGCCACCTCACCTCAATTCCTGGGCAGCAGACCCGCCTCGGCCGCGTCCTCCAGGGAGGACGCGAAGACGATGTTCATGCCCTGCCAGGCATCCTCGGGCAGGTTCTCGAAGTCCACGCGGTTTTTTTCCGGCATGACAAAGCCGCGCACCCCGGCTCGTTTGGCGGCCAGCACCTTTTCCCGTATCCCGGCCACGGGCAGCAGCCTGCCGGACAGGGTGAACTCGCCGGTGCAGGCCACGTCGCGCCGGGCCGGGCGTCTGGTCAGCAGGGAGAGCAGGGCCATGGCCAGGGGCAGACCCGCGGACGGGCCGTCCTTTGAGACAGCGCCGGCGGGCACGTGCACGTGGATGTCCTGCTCCGCGAAGAAGTCCTCGTCCAGGCCGAAGGATCCCGCGTTGGCGCGGAGGTAGCTTAGCGCGGCGCGGGCCGACTCCTGCATCACGCTGCCCAGGGAGCCGGTGAGGATGAATTCCGAGCGGCCCCGCATGATGGTTGCCTCCACAAAGACGATCTCCCCGCCGTTTTCCGTAAGGAACACGCTGGTGGCCACCCCCTCCCTGTCGTGCGCCGCGGCCACCTCCCTGTAGAACCTGCGAGGGCCCAACAGGCGCTGCACCTCGTCTTCGGTGATGACGCCGCCTGTCGGGGTGGTCCCATTGGCCACCACCTCCCGGGCGTACTTGCGGCACAGCCGCGCCACTTCCCGTTCCAGGCCGCGCAACCCGGCCTCACGGGTGTGCTCCTCGATGACCTTGCGCACGGCATCGTCCGTGAACTCCAGGGTGTCCCCGCCCAGGCCGCATTCCCGCACCTGCCTGGGGATGATGAACTCCTTTGCGATGGTCACCTTTTCCGCCTCTGTATAGCCGGAGAGGTGCATCACCTCCATGCGGTCCAGCAGGGCCGGCGGCAGGGAATCGGTCACGTTGGTCGTGGCGATGAAAAACACCTCGGACAGATCGAACGGCACCTCGAGGTAGTAGTCCATGTACGTGCGGTTCTGCTCAGGGTCCAACACCTCCAGCAGGGCGGCCGTGGGATCGCCGCGCAAAGAGCCGATGGCCTTGTCCATCTCGTCCAGCAGAAACACGGGGTTGCGCACCCCCAGACGGCGGATTTCCTGGATGAGCCGGCCCGGCATGGCTCCGGCGTACGTGCGGCGATGGCCCCGCAATTCGGACTCGTCCTTCAACCCGGCCAGGGAAAGGCGCACGAACTCCCGTCCCAGGGCGCGCGCCACCATGCGGGCCAGCGAAGTCTTGCCCGTGCCCGGGGGGCCGGTGAAGCACAGGATGGGCCCGCGCCCCGTGGCGGAACGGCTCTTGCGCTCGCGGATCTGCCGCACAACGTCCCGGATCTCCTCCAGCTTGAACGGCTTGCACAGGTAATGGTAGGCGCCCCGGCGCATGGCGGACACCGCGGAATCCACGGTGGCGTATCCCGTTATCACCACCACCTCGGTGGACGGGTTCTTCAGCTTGGCCCGGTCCAGCACTGCCGCGCCGTCCACAGGCCCCATCTTCATGTCCGTGATGACAAGGTCGAAGTCCTCCCGGTCCAGGAGGGACAGCGCCTCCAGGCCGTCCGCCGCCGCCGTGGTATCAAACCCCTCCTTTTCCAGGACGTGGCGCACGTTCTCCCGGGTGATCCTCTCGTCGTCCACCACCAGCACCCGCAGGCTGCGGGACGCGTGCAGGGTCTGAACTGCCAGGTACTCCAGGATGCGGTCCTTCACTCCCTCCAGGCCGAAGTGGGACTCGTCGAGCACGGCCTCGGCCCGGGCCAGGTCCAGGGCCGCCTCGGTCCGCTGGTTCCACGGCAGTGAGCACAGGAACTCCAGGTAATTCACCCCGATGGAATACTCGGCCACGGAGGGATGGGTGCGGGAAAGCCGGGCCAGCTCCTTGTCCGCCACCTCGCGAACGTCCGGCGGAAACTGGGCTTCCTTGACGGCGTTTTCCAGATACTCCAGGTCGTCCTGTTCCTCTGGCTCGGGTTCCTGCGCGTTGTCGGGCTTTTTTCGCCACGCCATGGGCATATGCCTCCGTTTGGATGTGTGTACCGGAATTCATACAACAATTCCGGGGCGCTACGCAAACACGGAGACACCCGTTGCAAATCGCAACACCCTGTTCGCCGGTGCAACAGATGCGCTGTAACCAGCCCCATGGCGTGGTTTCCGGCATTTCAGCAGGCGGACCGTTGCATATCGCAACACAACAAGGCCGCACAGGAAGGCGCACTGCATAAATAAGTATAAATATCAATTACTTAAAAAAATTTCCCGGCCTGGCACCGAACTTGAAAAGCAACAGGGCACGTCGAAACCGAAAACGTCAACCCCAACCCATGCAAGGAGAGAGACAATGGACAACATCTTCACCACGTGGAAACGCTACATGACCGCCGCCGCCTTTGCCGAGGGCGGAGACTTTGAAACCGCCGTCAACGTCGCCGGGAACAGCGACAGGCAGAGGGACCGTCAGCGCGTGCGTCCGGACCGGAGGGCCCGGGTGGAACGCCCCCGTCCCACGCTCCGCGCTCCTTCGATGGACGAGTAGGACACCGGAAACGGCAGCAGGCATTTGGGGCAACGCCCCGCCCTTGAGAGGACGGGGCGTCCCCGGAAAGCGGTGAGACAATGAAAAGCATTCTGCTTGCGACGGAAAACCCGGTGCCCGGCGTGGACACCCTGCGATTCGCCATGAGCCTTGCGCGCCGGATGCAGTCCAGGCTGCTGGTGCTGCAAGTGCTGCCCGGGCCGGTTTCGGGCAGATTGAAAAGCATCGTCCAGGGAATCAGTAACAGCCGGAGCCGTTTCGGCGACGCCATGGCCGCGGCCGCCTTCTGCGAGGCCAACGAACACGAGGCGGCGGGCCGGCTTCTGGCCCTGCTGGAGCAGGCGGCCCGGAACGTGGACCAGGACCCGGCGGCCACTCCGGGCAGGGTGTCCTGGGACGTGGAGATCCGCCAGGGCGACCTGGCTCGTGAAGCGCCGAGGTTCGTGGAAGAGCACAACGAAATCGTATTGGCCGTATGTGACGAGAAAGAAGGTACCGGCGGCTCCGCCTGCCAGAGCGCTCTCCTGCGCGGGCTGAGCATTCCGGTCGTGTCTGTGGACGGCAAGGCCGTACGCTGAACAGGGGAAAGGAACGGGAGATGAAGATTTTCAAGAAAAAGAGCAACCGCTTCAAAAAATTCGGCGACTCCTTCGGGCGCATGCAGACCGCGGTGACCTACGCGGAAGCGGGCAGCCACGAGGATGCCATCCGCACCATGGAGGCTCCGAAGCCCAAATCGGCCATCGTTGTCCTGGGGCAGGCGCACAACTTCTCTCCGCAGCTCCGGGAGTACGCCATCGGCCTGGCCAGGAGGCTGGACTACGACATCCTGGCGGTGAACGCCCGGCATATCCACCTGGACATAGCGTCTTTGGCCGAACGCGCCAAGCAGGACTTCACGGAACGGTGCGCCCAATCCGCGGCGCTTTTCCAGTCCGAGGCCATGCAGGCCGGAGTGGGCTTTACGCACACCGTGCAGTTCGGCGAGGGTACGGACGTCATCAAGGAGCTGCACAAGGAACTCTCCAACCTGGAATACGTGGTGTGCGAGCCGGACGAATGCAAGGAAGGGGAACCCGAGCCGGCCATTCCGGTGTTTTCCCTGGCCTGGACCCAGTAGACGACAGGCGCCGCCCGAGCGCGGAGGGTTTGCGGCACACGTTTCCGCACCACCCGTCGCCCGGGGAGGTACGCGACAAGGGGCATGGGCGAAGGCGAGACCTTCCGTCCGCCCCTTTTTGCGGTTGCACGCCGCGGAATCATGACGGGTGCGCAACGCCCCCGGGAGATCCGGAACCGGGGGGTCGAGAATGGAAGATTACCGACTTTTCAGCAAGCTGATTGCCACGATCGGAGACTCACATGGAAGAGCTGCAGCTTACCACCGAGATAATCATGGTGCTGGCGATGATTGGCGTCGCCGTATTCCTGTTCATAGTCGAATGGCTGAGGGTGGACGTGGTCGCCATCCTCATGATGGTCACCCTGCCCCTTCTGGGCCTTGTCACTCCCAGTGAAGCGTTCACCGGCCTGTCCAGTAACGCCGTCGTATCCATCATCGCGGTCATCATCATCGGCGCGGGCCTGGACCGCACCGGGCTCATCAACCGGTTGGTGAACCCGGTGATGCGTCTTGCCGGCAACAGCCAGTCCAGGATCATAGTCCTCATCGCGGGCACCGTGGCCGCCATATCCAGTTTCATGCAGAACATCGGCGCGGCCGCCCTGTTTCTGCCCGCGCTGCAGCGGATCAGCAAGAAAACCGGCCTGCCCCTGTCCAAGCTGCTCATGCCCGTGGGTTTCGCGGCCATCCTGGGCGGCACGATGACGCTTGTGGGCAGCAGCCCGCTGATTCTGCTGAACGACCTCATCAAGCCCTACGACCTGGAACCCTTCGGCCTGTTCTCCGTGCTGCCCGTGGGGGTGATCCTGGTGGCCACCGGCATCACGTACTTTGTTGTCCTGGGCCGATTCGTCCTGCCCCAGGGCGAAGCCGGCGCGGCCGCGGAGACGGAAGGCTCCTCCCTGCACGCGGCGTACGAGCAATTGGGCGACACCTTTGAACTGCGCGCGCCCGAGTCCATGAAAAAGCCCCTTACCATGCAGGAAATCCGGGACATGTACCTGGTGCATCTCATTGCCGTGGAAAAGACCAACTCCAAGGAAGCGGTGCTGGCCCCGGAACGGAAGACCACGATCGAGCCCGGTGACAATTTCGCCGTTATCGGCCCGGAACAGAACGTGCGCAAGCTGGCCGAGCACAACGGCATGGTGGTCAAGCCGGAGTTGGATGTGTTTGCCCGGGAGCTGTCCCCGGAAGTGTCCGGTATCGTGGAGGTGGTCGTGGCGCCCCGTTCCCACCTGGACGGCAGGACCCTGCGCGAAGTGTACTTCCGCAAGAAGTACCAGGTGAACTGCCTGGCCATATTCCGGAGCAACCGGACCTTTTACGCCGGCATCTCGGACATCGTCCTGCGCCCCGGCGACGCCATCCTGGTGCAGGGTTCGTGGGAGCGGTTCCGCATCCTGAAGGACAACAAGGACCTGCTGTTCGCCACCCCGGGCGAGTTCGAGCCCATGAAGCCGCAGAAGGCGGCGCTGGCCGGCCTGTGGCTGGCCGTGGCCCTCACCATGATCATGTTCTTCAAGATCCAGCTGTCCGTGAGCCTGATGACCGGCGCGCTGGGCATGATCGTCACCCGGGTCATAACCATCGACGAGGCGTACGAGGCCGTGGACTGGCGCACCATCTTCCTGCTGGCGGGGCTCATACCTCTGGGAATCGCCACCATGAAGTCCGGGGCCGCGGCGTACGTGGCCGAGGCCACCCTGTCCATCATCGGCAACCCGTCACCCATAATGCTCCTCACCGTGATCGCGATCATCTCCACCGTGTTCACCCTGGTGGTGTCCAACGTGGGGGCGACGGTGCTCCTGGTGCCGCTGGTGGTGAACATGGCCATGCAGGCGGGGGCGGACCCGCGCATGGCCGCCCTGGTGGTGGGCATCGCCACGTCCAACTCCTTCATCCTGCCCACCCACCAGGTGAACGCCCTGTACATGGGACCGGGCCGGTACAAGAGCGTGGACTTCATCAAGGCGGGCACCCTCATGTCCGTTCTGTTCATCGTCGTCATGGTGCTGGTGCTGCATTTCCTCTATTAGAGGCATTCCCGGAATCTTTTACAAAAGGCGGAGAAAAAGGGTGCGGGAGGATCCGGAAATGACTTTTGGAATTCGCCATAACACGGACCGGTACGGCCCGTCCCGGAACGATTTGCCGCCGGGGCGGGCTTTCGGCGTTTTGCACGGAATGTGGTATGGTTGGTCCATCAGGGCATGACCAGCCGGCATTGCGCCGGACGGAAGCGGCGACGACACTGGAGTATGGCTCATGAGACGCAGATTCGAACTGGCCCTTCGCTACCGCATCATGCTGGCCTTCTGGATATTCATGCTGGGAGGCATGGTGTTCAGCGGCGTGGTGTACCAGCGGCACATGACGATCCAGCACAAGTTGTGGCTGGTGGAAAAGGCCGAGGAGCTGCGCAACCAGGTGCTGGAGGCCCGGCGGTACGAAAAGAACTTTTTGCTCTACGGCGGAAAGGACAACTTCCTGTCCATGACCGACCATATTTCCCGCGCGGACGAACACCTGGACAACCTGGACGTTTCCTGGACCACCATGGCCCGGGAGAACTTCATAAGCCTGAGCCGCAACCTGCTCAATGAGTACGGCCAGGCTGCCCACGACTACTGGCGGGCGAGGTCCGAACCCGATGGCCCGGAGCCGGCCGGCATGTCGGCCATGGAAACCGAGGCCGAACTGAGAAACACGGGCCGGATTCTCACCAACACCATCGACGAGACCGTGAAAGTGGAGCGGGAACGCGTGTACGACCTCATAAGCAGGCAGCGGGAATCCCTGGTTTACTCCCTGCTGGCGTTCGCGCTCCTGTCGTTTCTCGTGGCCTACTACTTCTTCTACCAGATCGTGAAACCCCTTTCCGCCATAAACCGCGCGGTGGAGGACATCACCCAGGGCCGTGTCCGGGAAATACCGCGGGTTTCCGGGTCCCTGGAGATCCAGTCCCTGATCCAGGTGCTGAACAGCATGATCCGCCAGTTGGAAAGGAAGTTCGAGCAACTCATCCAGCGGGAGAAACTGGCGTCATTGGGGACCCTCACCTCGGGCGTGGCCCACGAACTGAACAACCCTCTCAGCAACATCTCCACCTCCACCCAGATACTCCTGGAGGAACTGAACGACAGCGACCCGGAATTCCAGCGACGGTACCTCGAAGGCATGGAGGAACAGGTGGAAAAGGCCCGCGACATCGTGCGGTCCCTGTTGGAATTCGCGCGTGAGAGGGAATTCGAGCCCCAGGAAACGGAAATCTCCTCTCTAGTCGAGAAGACGGTCAGGCTCATGCGCAGCGAGATCCCGTCCGGCGTGGACGTGGAGATCCGTGCCCGAGCCCCGGTAATGGCCGAGGTGGACGGCAGGCACATGTCCCAGGCCATCATGAACGTGGCCATGAACTCGGTGCAGGCCATGGGCAGGGAGGGCAGGCTCCGGTTGTCCGTGGAGCAAAAGGACGACATGGTGGTCGTGGAGGTGGCGGACAACGGCCCGGGCATCCCCGAGGAGCTCCTTTCCAAGATATTCGACCCGTTTTTCACCACAAAGGAGGTGGGCCAGGGTACCGGTCTAGGTCTGTATCTGGTATATGGAATCATACAAAAGCACGGAGGCCGCATAAACGTCCTGAGCGAACCCGGCCAGGGCACACGGGTGGTGATGGAGATTCCCGGAACCAGGGAGAAGGCGGACCATGGAGAATGACGAGGGCAAGGCCATTCTGGTTGTCGAGGACGACTCCATGGCTCTGGCCAATCTCGAGCACATTCTGACCCGGGAGGGATACCGGGTCACTGCCGTGGATTCCGGGGAGCGCGCCCTGGTGCTGCTGGAGGAACGGGAGTTCGACCTTGTCCTCACGGACCTCAAGATGCGCCACGTGGACGGATTGCGGGTCCTGGCCAGGGCCAAGGAGGAACAGCCCCTCACCGAGGTGGTGATGATAACGGCCTACGCCACCGTTGACACCGCCGTGGAGGCCATGCGCCACGGCGCCTACCACTACATTTCCAAGCCCTACAAGATCGAGTTGTTGAGAAAGGTGGTGAACGAGGCCCTGTACAAAAGGCAAATGAGCCTCGAAAACCTCCGCCTGAAGGAACGGCTTCGGGAACTGGAGGAGAATCGGGACGACCGGCCCCTCATGGTGGGAAACAGCCCGCCCGTGCGCCGGGTCACCCGCCTGCTGGAACAGGTCGCGCCCGCGGATTCCAACCTGCTGATTACCGGAGAGACCGGCACGGGCAAGGAACTGGCCGCCCGCACCATCCACCACCTGTCCCGGCGCAGGGAACACCCCTTTGTCGCGTTCAACTGCGGCGCGTTCGCCGAGGACCTCATAGCCAACGAACTGTTCGGCCACGAAAAGGACGCCTACACCGGAGCCCGGGCCCAAAAGACGGGCCTGCTGGAAACCGCGCACAAGGGCACCGTGTTCCTGGACGAAATCGGCGAGATGCCCCTGAACATGCAGGTGAGCCTGCTGCGGGTGATAGAGGAAGGCGAGGTGCTGCGCGTCGGCGGCACCACTCCCGTTCCCGTGGACGTGCGCTTCGTCGCGGCAACGGCCCGGGACCTGCACCACGAGTGCGACAAGGGCCGGTTCCGGAACGACCTCTACTACCGCCTCAACGTGGTCACAATCACAATGCCGCCCCTGGCGGAACGCGAGGGAGACATCCCCCTCCTCGTCAGCCACTTTCTGGCCCGGAAGGGCCGCAAGGCCGGCAAATCCATTCGCGGCGTAGAGCCCGAGGCGATGGAGGTGCTTACCTCCTACTCATGGCCCGGAAACGTGCGGGAACTGGAAAACGTTATGGAACGGGCCGTTGTTCTGGCCGGGGGCGACACCATCCGCCCACACGACCTGCCGGCGGACCTCACCATGCTCAACGTCACCACGCACCGCGCCGGCCAGGCGCGGCTTCAGACCCTCGAGGAACAGGAAAAGGACTACATCGCCCGGGTACTGGACCAGACCGGCTGGAACAAGACAAAGGCCGCCGAAATCCTGGGCATCGACCGCGCCTCCCTGTGGAGAAAGCTGAAACGCTTCGGATTGCAGTGACAGCATTGGGGGACGTGAACAGTCGCCGCTACAGTGATGCACAAAGAACCCGCCTACCCGCAGGGTGGCCCGGATAACTTGTTATCCGGGTGCGGAGCTCCAGTGAATTCCTCGTAAATCACAACCGCATCCGGCCTTCCCGTAGAACGGCTGGCGCACGTTCTCCCCCGATGGGACACCCCTGACGTCGAGGGCGGCGCGGGCGGGCTCGTCGCCGCGCATGCAGTCCACTGCCTCCAAACCGGCCTTGCCGAGCAACA
>JBKHBM010000151.1:0-9584 GCA_046542385.1 Desulfatibacillaceae bacterium
TGACGAGAAATGAAGCGCAACGCCGCAGATCGCGTTTTTCAACAGGCTGTTAAAGGCCGAAAGGCAAAGGCTAAAGGCAGAATACCATTCCGCGCTGCGCGCGGATGCCTCCGGCGGGTCGCTTTTTGTAAAAAGCTGCGCAAAGTGCGCAAGGGGTTTCAGGCCGGGTTTTCAAACCCGGACACAATGATGCGCGGAGGAACACTATGTCCCTTGGTTTGGACATATTCCCTGCACCTGGGCCCCGGCTTTCGCCGGGGTGACGAACGGTTGTGGCGTGGGTGAATGACGCAGTCGAGTTTCATCCGTTGCGGCTTCGTCGATGAGAAACAGCCCGATTTCCGTAAACACGCGCAAGGGCGCGGCACGCCGTGCCCAATAGACAGGCCTGCACGGCATATCGCAGGTTGGGTCAAGGCTGCGCAACGCGCGGCCGGACCCAGCAACAAGAACGGGCGTAGCGATTCCTCATTCCGTCGCCCCGGCGCAGGCCGGGGCCCAGGTGCAAGGCGTCGGACAAAGCCTTTTAACATGCCCTTAGCAAGGACATGAGGACGCCCGAAAAACAAGATTCCTTTTTCCTTACAGCGGCCCGCGATGCGGGCAAGACAGGTTCAGACCGGGTTCCAGTCCCGGGGCAATCCATTTTCGGAGGACACGACAGGAGGCGCAACATGCGGCTTGTGGATATGGACGGCAAGGTGAATGGTGAGATCAGGGCCATGCTCAAAGAGGTGAAAAAGTTTGCCTCCAACATGGCGCGGCCCGCCGGAATCGAGTTGGACGCCCTGCCCGGCCCGGAGGACGTGTTCGCACCGGGGTCCCCGCTCTGGGAGGTGTTTCGGGCATATCGAAAGCTCGACCTGCACCTTCCAGGCATTTCCGAGGAACTGGGCGGCATGGGCGAGGTGGACCCCGAGGCGTCGCTCTTGCTGGCCGAACGGCTGGGCCACGCCGACGCGGGGCTTGCTTTGGGCCTTGCCGCGTCTGACGCGCCCTTTCAGATCGCGTCCATGGCTCCCACGAAGGAATTGAACAAGCTCGTCAAGGAATACTGCGAGGATTACGACTGCACGATGATCGGCTGCGTCCCCGTTGACACCGGCCCGGGGAAGGTTTTGTGCGACAACGGGGGCAAAGCCGACAATCAGAACACGCTCACCGCCGTTTCCGGCAAGAGCGGATATGTGGTCTCCGGCGAGATCAAAAAAGCCATGAACGCCAACATGGCCACCCATGCCCTGTGCGACGTGGTGGTCCGCACAAAGACACAGCCCGACCAGCCCGCACTGGCCGTGGTCCCTCTGGACCTTCCAGGCGTTACAAGAAAAGGCCCGTGGGCCCGGACCGGTCAACGCTCCCTGAACCAGGGCGGCCTGGCGTTCCGGGAGGTGAACCTGCCCCGGGGCTACGTCATTCGCATGGACCAGGCTGCCTTCAACAAGGTGAAGCACCTGGCCTTTCTCGGCGAACTGCAATACATAAGCTCCGTGTTCGCAGGCGTGGCTCTGGGCGCCGTGGAGGAGGCGCTCAAATATTCCAGGGGCCGCATACAGGGGGGCGTGCCCATCTTCGAGCACGCCAACATCCGAATGCAGTTGTTCAACATGCTGAAAGTGGTGGAAGCCACCCGGGCCAACAATCGCCGGCTTGCAGGTCATTTCGCCACCGCCAACGGCAATCCGTCGACCCTGCATGCGGTCATGGCAAAGAGCCTTGCCACGGAGACCGCGTCCAGGGTGGCCAGCGAGGCCATCCAGATTTTCGGCGGATACGGGCTCACCAAGGAGTTCCCCATCGAGAAGATGTTCCGGGACTCCCGCGTGGCCATGATCGAACACGGTGCGAACGAGGATCTTGCCCTGGCCGCGATTCCCGCGAACTGAAGTCCGGTTCCGCGAGCTATCCGGGGTAATGCGCAGGCATGGACGAGATGCGCGGGATTTAAGGAGTTCGCCGACGGGGCCCGGCATTGCGAAAGGCCGCCCCGGGGAGGCGTGGGTCCTCTTCCCCGCCGGGTGAAACGGGGTTTCCGGGGTGAGACAACCGGGAAGCCGCTGTATTTGGACTTTTCAAGGATTCGGGTGACAGGAAGCGTCGAAACCTCCGGCGGAGTCGCCCGATTCCGGACCGGTGGCCGCCCCCTGACGTGGGGGCGATGCCTTTACCGCCGTGGGATCCGGGTAATGCACCCTTGCCTCGGCTCCCATGGCATCCAGAATGCGCGTGGCGATGTCCGTATTGTCGTATCGGCCCTCGAAGGCCTCTTCCCCGACACCCCAGGCGGAGATGGGTACGGGCGCGTCCGTGTGCCTGTACGTGTCCCAACGGAGGCCGGCCCTGCGTCCCAGAATGCGGGCAAGGGTTATGGCCAGTGGATCGTTTTTTCCATACTGGACGGTACGACGCAACTTTTTCAGCACGGGCCAGTCGCTGCCCAGGCTATGGGAAAAGGCCTTTTCGATTTCCCGCACCTCTTCCGGATTCAACAAAAGGGCTTCGTCTCCCGGGGCTCCTGGAAACCGGAGCCCGAAGAATTCCGTCACAAGGGGTTTGAAATCCTTCAATTCGGGCTTTCCCTTGCTTCGCTCCACGAATTCGCTGATTATCGCTTCCCGAAATCGCGGCGACGACACTTTCTGCCTGCGGAGCACCTGCATCGCCGCACCCTTTCCGCCTTCATGGGGCATGAGTTCGAGGCCTCCGGTTTCGTGATCCGCGGCCACTACAATCAACGTGTCCTCCGGATGCTTTTCGCCGAAAGCCAGGGCAACCTCGACGGCCCGGTCCAACGCCAACACTTCATGGACCGTCGCGGCCGCGTCATTCGCATGGCAGGCCCAGTCGATCTTCCCGCCCTCCACCATCAGGAAAAAACCCTTGTCGCTGAACAACAGGTCCACCGCCTTCTGCGTAAATTCAGCCAGGGTGATGTCCCTGCCCTCATCCAGTTCCATGGCCCAGGGAACGGCATGTTTCGGGGTTAGTCGCGGGTTGTGGGCCATGACCCTGCCTCGCCCGGAAAGCGCCAGAAACCGTTCCCTGTTCCGGACAACCATGTACCCCATGCTGTCCAGAAGTGCGTACACGTCTGTTTGTCCATCCACCGGCTCGAGGATTCCGCCCCCGCCGAAAAAATCAAAGCCGCTCCGAACGAGGTCCACGGCGATTTCGTGGTACCGATACCGGTCCGGCACGTGTGCGTAGAACCCGGCCGGCGTTGCGTGGTTCAATGGAACGCTGGTGACGATCCCCACCTTCATCCCACGGGACCCGGCAATTTCCGCGATCGTACAAACGGACTTGCCATCCGGCCGCACTCCCACCATGCCATTATTGGTCTTGGTCCCGGCAGCCAGGGCGGTTGCCGAAGCGGCCGAATCCGTAACCCTCCGGTTTGCCGCTGGGGTCGTGGCGATACCCCGGGCGGGAAGCGAGTTCATCGCGAGCCCGCCGGCGAACAGTTCCGCGGCCCGGCGCTGGACAGTACCCATGCCGTCGCCGATGAACAGGAAGACGAACCGGGCTGGGCCCTGTTCGGCCAGTGCCGGAGGCAACGGTGCGAAGGCCAGAACAACCGCCAGCACAATGGCGGCGACAGGCGCTACCCCACGGGACGATCTGAGGTTTACGGGCACTTCGCTCCTCCTGTGTTCATTGAGGGGTCGCACCGGGCCCCGGATGGAGATGGCCCGGTCAAAACCCTTTCAGCAGGCATTTTACGCTCACAACTTATCCGAGCCCTTCAACCAGATGGTCGGCGCGGATCCGTTTGGGCTCGCAGAAAACCAGAATGTCCGAAGCCGCCCTGGGCCAGGCAAAGGACGCCTCCAGGCCGGCGCGCACCCTGTGTTCAAAATGGCGTTTCTGGGCGTTGTCCAGACCGGTGACAATGAGCCGGACCCTGGGATGTATGCGCCGAACCGGATGTTGCGGGATGTGGGTGGCGAAAAACCTTCCGGACAACACCCGGGCCGTTTCCAGGCGGCGGTTCGCCTTTTCCACCAGCCTATCGCCGTTTTCCATTATCTGCTGCTCGTAATGGTCGATCTGCTCCACCATCCGGGGCAGGGTCCTGCCTCGGGTTTCCGGGTTCGCATACAGCTTCACCTCGTGCAACACCAGGGTGCCGGAGCCGTCCACGGCGGCAAGGTCCACGTAGCACGGCTTGCACCCCAGGCCTCCGGGAAGCACGAACTCCCTGTCCACCACGCAGCCGAGACGGGCAGCGATGCTGTCCGCCACCTTGCGCTCCAACCCGCACAACCGCGCCGCACGCTGTCGAATCCGGTTATATTCAGCGGCAAATCCATCCATGCCCGCGATCATTCCGCCGGACACTATCCCCGTTCCTCCGACGGCCGCATACCGCCCGCCCTTTTTCGGCCATGCCAGAAAATCCTCGTGCAGCAGGCACTCCACCTCCCGGTTGCGCCATCGAACCTGCAGCAGAAGCCTGCCGAACAGCAGCACGAACACGGCGCCACGGCGGAATATCAAAAACGCCTGGGGATCATCGGCCACGCGGGTCCACCATGAACCGGGTCTCTCGTACTCCGCGTTCAGGGCCCGCACCAGCTCCGGGGACAGCACCGCCCCGGGTGGCACGCAGGCCAGAGGCCCGCGTTCCCGCCATCCCCGGAACCCGGACAACCCTTTGTTTCCCGAACCTTTTGCGCCCTTGGAGACCAGCATGCCATACCTCCATCGAATAACACGGAACCAGTATCGCATAACATGGATGGCAAGTCAAAAACAATGGAAAGGGGAAAACCTGAATCCTTGAACGATCTCAGGTGGTGTGGATGAAAGAAGAGACCCGTCGGCTGTACTGGTCCATCCCACTGCCTTTGCCTTTTCAGCACTCCCCTCCCCGCCTTTCCACCCGGGCGTGGCGGCGTTTGCCATCCCCTTCCCGGTTCACTGCATGGAGAATCCTGCGCGACAAGGCCCGAAGGCGCGGCGGATCGCCCGCCTGTTCCAGATTACGGGCCAGGGTGTGCGCGGCACGGGGTATGTGTTCCAGAAAACCGGGCTTGCCCATGGCGCCGCCCAGTTTGGCGAAGGCGCCCAGTATCTGCATGTTCCTGCACACGGCGCACAACCTGAAATTTTCCATGAACATGCCGGTGTCCAGGCCGATCCGGGATGAGAGCCTTGCCGCGTGGCCTCGGGCAAGATCCAGGGCGGTATCGTACGGCAGGGGGGAATACGGGTCCATGAGGAGGGAGGCCAGGTCGTAGGCCATGGGGCCCAGGCGGCCTGCCTGGTAGTCTATGAACCAGAGGGCGCCCTGCTGATCCACCATGATGTTGCGGGTCTGGAAGTCCCGGTGCATGAATCCGATGGTGGCGGTATCCGTGACCCGGTCGGCAAGGGTCTCGAACTCCGCGGCGAAGTCCCCGTAGTCGTCGGGCAGGCCGAGGTGGGAGTTTACGAAGGATTCGATGAAGTAGCGGCATTCCCTTTCCAGGACAAGGTCCCTGTCGTACAGGGGGCCCTGGTGGCACCAGCAGGTGTCGAAGCCTTCAGCGCCGAGGATGGACATCTCGGCCAGGGCGGGCAGCAGTTGTTCCGCGTACAGCCGGGTCCGGGATTCGGTGTCCATGCCGGCCAGGCGGGTTGCCAGATGGGTGTCGCCCACGTCCCGGACGTAGGCCTGTCCGGCGGTCCCGTCGTAACGGAGTATTTCCGGCACGGGCAGGCCCTTTCGCCGCAGGTGGTCGCCGATCAGGACAAAGGCATTTGCCTCGGACGGGGACTCCAGGCCTGCGCCCGGGCCGTGGTCCACGGCCACCACCGTCCTGCCGCCATGTTCCGCCCTGTACCAGCGCCGGTCAGACCCGTCGCCGGCCAGCGGAGTGACCGTCACATCCCTGGGCTCGCAACCCAAAACGGCTGCCGCGTTGACTTCAAGCGCCGCCCTGGAGTGCCCGGCGGGCGTTCCGACATCGTGCCACCACAGATCTTTGGGGACCCATGCACGGATTCGTCCGCCGTCGCCCAGAAGGCCCCTGTACGCGTCGATGGAGCTGTAATTCCGGTTTTCCGGTATGTAATCCAGCACTTCCGGGTCCATGACCTGGATGCCGGTAAAGGCCATGAGGCGGCCTCCGGCCTGCGGCGTGGCCTGGCCGAACCCGGTGACGAGCCCGTCCTTTACCGTCACCTGGTTGAACCTGGGCTCATCGTGCATGACCAGGGTCACCGGGTCCGGGTGCGAGCAGTGGAAATCGTAGAGGGCGGCGAAGTCCACGTCGGACAGGACGTCCGCGTTGGCCACCACAAAGGGCCGGTCCCCGAGCAGCGGCGCCGCGTTTTTGATACCGCCTCCGGTACCCAGAATTTCGGGTTCATGGACGACGTGCACCCGGGTCGGATACTCGATCTGGGCCACGTGGTCGAGCACCAATTCCGCCAGGTGGTGGCAATTCACCACCACGGTTTCGCACCCGGCCATGGCGAGGCGTTCCACCATCCGGTCCAGGACGGCGCGGCGCGCCACGGGAAGCAGGGGCTTGGGCAGAGAGTAGGATATGGGCCGCAGACGGGTTCCGAACCCCGCGGCGAGGATCATGGCGCGCATGGCTCTCCGTCAGGAAAGAAATCGCAGATAGCCTTTGATGGCATCGTCGAATTTTTTCACGGCTTCAGGGTTTTGGGGCCCGGTGGCGCCGCGGGACATGAAAAAGTCCGAGGCATTTTGAAAATACACCCGCGACACGGCCTCCCGCAGTTCGATCTCCCCCTGCTTGTACAGCTTCCTGCCCGCCGCCATCACCTTCTTGCCCCGTTCCTTGCGGTCCATGGCTGCCATGTCCTGCTGGGCATGTACACCCAGCACGGCCTCGTAGGCCTCCAGATAGGGTTTTAAAAACGAGGCCGTCAGATTCAGCGTCCTGAGCCCCGCGGCGGTGAGATTGTAGGTCTCCGGCAGGGTGGGGTGTGGTTTCAGGTCCCCGTGTTCGATATACGCCTTGAGGGTCTTCCTCACCTTCTGTTCGATGGTGGTGTCCGGGTCATAGTGGAATTCGTTTTTGAAAAGGTCCTGCAACAGGGCATAGGATTCGTGCAAATCCGGGGCTGAAAACTGGAGCGCGTCCAGGTTGATTATGGACAGCGCGGTGTACGCCTCCGGGATGAAAAAGCTCACGCAGTTGTTCTTGTAGTACTCCAGCATGGGACGCTTGTTTTCCACGATGATGTAGCGCACGTCTCCGAATTCCTCCTCGCCTTCGTCCACGTCCTGGCGAAGAAGAAACTTGTCGCGCACGTACCTGTCCAGGGCCTGACGGCCCGCGCCTTCCAGGTCTGACAGGGTTTCGGACAAATCGGCGCCATGCCATCGGAGAAACCACAACAGGGTGCGGACCACATCGAAAAGTTGCCTTTCGGAAAACGACTTTTTGAAAGCGATGAGCGTGGAGGCGGCTACGAGCCCATGGGGGGTGACCACGGTTTCGGCCTGGATGGCGTTGATGATCCGGTGCCCGAGATTCCTGGACAGGACGCCCTTTTCCTCCCGATCCATTCTGTCGTAGGGCTTGTCAAACCGTTCCAGGATGTCCTCGAGCTTCATGGGTTCGGCAAACCGCAAAAAGATCCTTCCGTACCGCTTTTTCAGGAACCTCCGGGCCTTGACCATCTGGGACAGGTTTTCCGACGCCTTCTCACCGCCTTCCAGTTCATGGATGTAGGATCCTTCCTCGATGACACGGTCATACCCTATGTAGATGGGCTGGAAATACATCTGGCGGCACGCTCCGTCCTTGTACGCGTCCAGGATGATGGACAGGAGCCCCAGCTTGGGCAGAATCAGTTTGCCGGTGCGGCTGCGTCCCCCCTCGATGAAGAACTCGATGTTGAATCCCTCGGAAAGCACCTTGTACACGTATTCGGCAAAGACCTTGGCGTACAACGGCTTGCCCTTGAAGGTGCGCCTGAGGAAGAAGGCGCCGCCGCCTCGGAATATGGGTCCCATGG
This sequence comes from Desulfatibacillaceae bacterium, assembly GCA_046542385.1. Taxonomy (GTDB): domain Bacteria; phylum Desulfobacterota; class Desulfobacteria; order Desulfobacterales; family Desulfatibacillaceae; genus JBKHBM01. The sequence continues at coordinate 7,984 of JBKHBM010000151.1, forward strand.
GCCAGAACGACAGGTTCTTTCCCGCGGCTATGAGAGGTATGGGCAAACCGTTTCCATAGAGCACATAGGACAGGATCAGATAGTCTATGTGGCTTTTGTGGCTGGGCACCAGTATCACCGGGCCCTTGCGGGACGTGTATTTGAACCGTTTGAGCCCTTCCTTGTCCACTTCCACGCCGTCGAACATGGAACGGGTCAGAAAACGGATGACCAGGCTCAAAAAGGCCACCACCCTTATGTTGAACCGGGCCGATATTTCCTCGAGGTACTTGTCGGCCTTTTTGTAGACGTCCTGTACCGGGACATCCTCCTTTTCGGCATGCTCGTGAAAAAACCGCTGCAGCCTTTCGCTGCGGAGCATCTCTTCCTTGATCTCGGGCACGGTCTTGAGCGCCGGCCCCTCGATACTCTGACGGTGCCGGTTTATCCGGTTGCTGATCTCGATGCGGAGCTCAAAGGCGAGGGTCTGCACCGGTCGATCCAGGTTCTCGGGCCTTTCCAGGAACTTGCGGAGGTTGATGGGCTCCGAGGACTCCACGAAGGGCCGGTCCTCCGCGGTGAACATGCGGATCATCCGGCGAAGGCGTCCCGGGTTTTCCTGGGTGCCGAACAGGACGTCCACGACGCCGTGCTTCGAACGGGGCGGCTTGCGCGTGAAAAACAGAATCTGGGGGACGATGTAGACGGGGCGGGCTATGCTTTTCTGCATTTCCAGAAGGTACATGACCGGATCGGTCTGGTCCTGGACGAACTGACGGTAGAAGCCGCCCTCCTGGATGATGGACAGGAAACCCACCTTTCCGGCGAGAAGCTGTCTGCGGTGGAAATCCGATTCATAGGGGTTGGGTCTCCTGCCGTACTTCAGGAAATGATCGGCCGAGGCGACGATACTCTTGAATATCCTGGAAACCGGCTGCCAGAGATGGATCTTGTATTCAAAGCCGATTTCCGGGAATGGCGCGTTTTCCTGCCGGTACCGGGTGTACAGGCATAACAAGTCGAAGTAGCTCTTGTGCTTGGTTGCGTAGACGAGCACCCCGTCCTTCTGGAGCCTGCGAAGGTTCTGGACGTTTTCCTTGTCCACGCGGATGCCGGAAAAGAACAGCCGCAGCATCCAGGTTGTGAAGAGCCCTATTCTGGCCGGGAGATAGCAAAGAAAATGGTCGTGGCTGCCGCCTATGAGGCGTTCCATCCATCGCCTCAGGTTCTTGGGGAGCTTGTTCGCGGAAGTCATGAAAACACTCCATGGCAGGCGTGGTAACAGTCCGTTGAAAAACCCGGAATCCACAGCCTGTAAAAAACGCCGGGATGCAAGGCGCGTAAATCCCGAGGAGATGCGTACCTGATGGTGCGCCGCATGGACGAAGCCTGGGGCGCAACGCCGCGGATCGCGTTTTTCAACAGACTGGCAAGGCCCCGCTGAAAAGGTAGCCGGGGTCGTAAAACAAAGGGAGACGGTATCAGAATGGCGATTGACAAGGCAACTGTTTTTTGGGGTATGGGAGGTATGAATCTTTCGGGTTTTTCAACTAAAAACCATTGTCATTTCTGGAACTTGTGGTAACATACAACGGCGCGGGAAATTTGTGCGAAACCCCCCC
>JBKHBM010000152.1:0-9267 GCA_046542385.1 Desulfatibacillaceae bacterium
ATCTCATCGTTTTTGAACAGGCTGCAAATTTCGAGATTTTCAACGGGCTCGTAAGGATTGTAAATGACAGTATCGGGTGGAGCCTATGCCTTTAAAAAATGCAACAGACGGCGGGAAAAGCAAAGGCTTTTGTCATGTTTTTCAAACACGAAACGCAAAGTGTTGCCATTTCATTACCAGTCGATTGGCACCCTAACGCGCTTTTTTGCCTTGTTCTGGAACAGAAGATACTTGTGTGCCTTGCCGAACCAGTAGAGATTGCGCGTGATTTCAACGTCCGCGCGGCAATACTTCACGATTTCCGCTATTTTGCCCTCCCTCCACCACGCGACCGCCTGGAGTCCGTGGGCGGTTTTGGCCGCGCCCAGGGTGTTGGTGGCCAGGTGTTCCAGGGAGAGCCTGTATCCGAGTCGTGCATAGACGACGTCCAGCATGTCCAGGGTGTTGATCCCGCGGAAGTCGAATCGTGAGTACCCCTTGAGCACGGTGTAATCGAACCTGATGATGTTGAAGCCCACCACGAGGTCCAGTCCGCGCAGATTCTCGATCAGGGCCTTTGCGTCCTTTTCGTAAAATACCAGGTAGTCGTCCTTCCGGGAATCGTACAACACTCCGCAACTCATGCCCATGTCCCGGATCCTGCCCCAGCCGCCGACCTCGTCGGCCGACCGCTGGGTTTCGAGGTCGAACACTCCGTAATGGAGGCTGCCGTCCAGGTCGGGCGGAGGGGCGGGTACCCAGGTTTCGCGGACCGGCGCGGGTTGTGGGCTTCGGCCCGCCCCGGCGGACCGGGCCGGCCCCGTGGGCGGCGGTGCGTTCCCGTCGGCTGCGACCCGGGGCGCGGGCCTTTCCGCGACTACATGCCGCACCGGCGCGGAGACCCTCCTTGCGCGCCCCGGCACGTCTTTCCCCGCCCGTTCCCTGCCGGCCGCCACTGGGCCTGAATCCAGGAGCCTTCTAAGCACGAACAGGGAGGCCCGCTTGTCTATGGGCCGGTTCCCGGAACCGCACTTGGGGGAATGCACACAGCTGGGGCACCCGTTTTCACACGGACACGACGCTATGGCGTTGGCTGTCTTGACCAGAAGCTCACCGGCGTCCGCCCAGGCCTGCCCCGCAAGCCCCACGCCGCCCGGAGCCGAGTCGTACACGAACACGGCTGCCCGGCCCACCTGCAGGTGGAATGGCGTTGAGATGCCGCCCAGGTCGTTCCTGTCGCACATGGCCAGCACGGGCAGGATGCCGATGGCGGCGTGCTCGATGGCGTGGATGCCGCCCATGAAGTGCATCTGTTCGTCCTCGGCGGCCCGGCGCACCCTTTCGGGTATCTCGATCCAGATGCCGGTGGTGATGAAGGTGTGTGGGGGCAGATCCAGTGGAAAGACGCCCAGGCTCTGGCCGGTGCGGACCCTGCGCTTTTCAAAGCCCGTGACGTGGTCCGTGACCCGCAGTTCGCCGTGGAACACCCGGGTGCCGAACACCCGGCGGCTTCCGTATACCTCGACGATCTCGGTCTGCTTGCTGCTGCGGGCCCTCGTGTAGTAGTCCACCGAGACGCGTTTCGCCACGGCGGTTGCCGAGCCCTCATCCAGATCGTCCACCCGGTAGGTCTGGCCAAGATGCAGGTAGATCGCGCCGGGGTGCGCCTCGTAGTAGACCCGGTGCCTGTCCATCTGTCCTATGGTCTGCCCCCCGTCACCGTCCACCAGGGCGAACTGGGCGCCCGAGCCGCGAAGGTCCACGTCCTTGTGCGGCCTCTTGCGCGCCGCGTACAGGACATCTCCCTCCTCGTCCCGAAGAAGCTCGCCCCGGGATTCCAGGTTGTCCATCTCCCTGGCCGCGCATTGCCCGGCCACGATGGGTTCTCCGGGCTCCAGGGGGAGTTCGGCCGCCGCGCAAACCAGGTGCCTGGCCAGCAGGACGGGGTTCTCCGGGTTGATGACCGCGCTTTCGGATTCCCGGGAGAAGAAATCCTCCGGATGGCGCATGAAGTACTGGTCCAGGGCGTCCTCTCCCGCGACCAGCACCACGGCGGATTCCGAGAGGTCGCGGCCCACCCGCCCCCCGCGCTGCAGGGTGGCCATCACGGTGCCCGGATAGCCGACCAGGATGCACAGGTCCAGATCGCCTATGTCGATTCCCAGTTCCAGCGCGCTGGTGGCGATCACGGCCAGAAGCTCACCGCTTTTGAGCCGGGCCTCTATCTCGCGCCGCTCCTCGGGCAGGTATCCGGCCCTGTAGGCGCTGACCCGGTCCGCGAACTCCCCCGCGTTCTGCTGCGCCCACATGGCCACCAGTTCCGTGAGTTTGCGTGACTGGGTGTACACGATGGAGCGAAGTCCCCGGTGCATGGCGGCCTTGAGCAGCAGCAGCGTCGTCCTTGGCCCTCCCTCCGTGGGATTCAAAAACACCACGTGCTTTTTCCCCGTGGGGGCCGTGCTTTCGTCAATCAGTTCCACGTCCAGGCCGGTGAGCCTGGACGCCAGCTCCGCCGGGTTGGAAATCGTGGCCGAGCAGAACACGAACACGGGGTTCGCGCCATAATGGGAGCAGATGCGGCGGAGGCGGCTGAACACCAGCGCCATGTTGGAGCCCATTATGCCCCGGTAGGTGTGGACCTCGTCCACCACCACGTAACGCAGGTTTGCGAAAAAGGACTCCCAGTTGTGATGGTGGGCAAGAAAACCCAGGTGCAGCATGTCCGGGTTGGTGAAGATCACGTTGGGCGGCGCTTCACGCAACTTGCGCCTCCGGTACGCCGTGGTGTCGCCGTCGTAAATCGCGGCGGTGGGCCCGGGCATGGCAAGGCCGGCAAGGTCCCTGAAACCCCGTATCTGGTCCTGGGTCAGGGCCTTGAGCGGAAACAGGTACAAGGCGTGGGCGAACGGCTCGTCGCACAGGTCCTCGATCACCGGCAGGTTGTAGATCAGGGACTTGCCGCTGGCCGTGGGCGTGGCGATCACCACGTTTTTGCCCTGCCGAATGAGGTCGATGGCCCGGGACTGATGGGCATACAGTCTGCCCGTGCCCGCGCCGGACAATATGGCCCGCAAGGGAGGGGACCAGGGTTTCTCCGGCTCCGCGTACCCGGCCCTGGCCGGTGGGAGGATGCGGTGGCAGACCACTTGGTCGCCCAACCTGTCCGACCCTACAAGAGCTTGTATATATTCAGAAATGTTTCTACCTTGGTCCATGGAATCTCCGGCCGGAGGCCTGGTTCAATATCCGCCTCCGTCCGGAAAACCTTGTACCATGAGACGGGACAAAGGAAAACCCGGCAGACGCCTTCACGTCTCCGGGTCACCGGGTTCCGCGCAAACCGCGTATGGAGAGCTCACCGTCAGCTGTTGCCGCCAAGCACCTTGTCCAGCAGCCGGCCCAGGTCCTTCATCACGTATGGCTTGGCAATGGCCGCGTCGAACCCGAAATCCAGGTAGTTGGACATGGCCGGGTCCGCGGTGTAGCCCGAGGACAGGATGACCCTGGTCTCCGGCGAGATCCCGGCGGTCCGTTCCATTGCCTCGGTCCCTCCCATGCCGCCTTTGACCGTGAGGTCGAATATGGCCGCGTCAAAGGGCCGTCCCGATTCCCTCGCCTTGTGCAGTATTTCCAGCGCCTGTTCACCCGTCTCCGCCACGTCAACCTCGTAACCCAGCTTGACCAGCATCCTTCGGGCCATACCGCGCATCATCTCCTCGTCGTCCATCACCAGTACCCGCCGGGAGGGCCGTTCCCTGCCATCGGTCGGTGGGGACGGCGCCCGCGAGACGCCGCTCGCCGGCAGGTAAATTTGGACGCTGGTGCCGCTCCCGGTTTCGGATTCCACTCGGATGTACCCGCCATGCCTGGAGATGAGCGAGTATGCCGTGGTCAGGCCAAGGCCCTTGCCCTTCTCCCATGTCTGGCCTTTGGTGGTGAAATAGGGGTCGAATATCCGATGCCGGTCCTCCTCCGGTATCCCGGGACCGCGATCGGAAATGGTGACCCGCACGTATTCCCCGGCCCGCATCCCGTTTTCCGTGATTTCGACATTTTCCGTACGGATGGAGACCGTTCCCCCTTCGGGCATGGACTCCTGGGCGTTTTTGAGTATTTCGTTCAGGGCGTGCTGGAGCTGGCTGGCATCGGCCTCCACGGCCCACAGGTTTTCCTCCGTCTGGTAGTCGCACGCCACGTTCGAGCCGGAAAGGCACAGGCTGGACGTGTCCCTCACCACGCCGGCCACCGAAATAGCCCGTCGCCTGCTCTCTCCACCTCGGGCAAAGGTGAGGTATTTCTGCGTGAGGTCCTTGGCCCGCATGCAGGCCGCCTCCGCGTCCACCAGCCGTTCGTAGGAGAAGTCCCCCGGGCTGCTCTCCATGAGGGCCATGCTCACGTTGCCCAGGACCACGCCCAAAAGGTTGTTGAAGTCGTGGACGATCCCGCTGGCGAACTGCCCGGCGACCTCGATCTTCTTGGCCTTGATCCGTTCCTCCTCGGTCTTCATGCGTTCGGTCTCGTCACGCACTATGGCGCAGATGACCTCCCGCCCCAGCCAGTCGAACTTTCCGGCGGACAACAGGGCGGGAAACTCTGCGGCGTCCTTTCTTTTTTGCCAGACCACGGGAAAGGACCGGAAGTAGGACGTGGACATGTCCTCGCCGAGGATGCCCGCGGAGTTTTCGTCCGAGAACAGCGATCGTGCGTCGACCCCGATGAATTCGTCGTGGGCGTATCCATACAGAACGGCAGCCGCCGGGTTCGCGTCCACGATGGACCAGTTCGAGGCGTCCATCAGCAGCACGGCCTCATGGACGTTGGCGAACAGCATGCGGTACTTCTGCTCGCTCTCCCGCAAGGCCTGCTCGCTAAGGTGCCGTTCCGTGATGTCGGCGAGAATCCCCTGTGCGTGGGTCACGTCTCCCCGGTCGTTGGTGCGGAACCACCGGCGATCCTCCACCCAGCGGGTTTCACCGGAAGCCGCCGTGATCCGGTACGTGAGCTGGATGTCGTCCAGGTGGTCCACGGCGCCGGGGCTGGCCATGGTTTTTTCCACCTCGGTTTTGTCCCCGGGATGGACAAGGTCCTGGAACCGAACGGCGCCGGAAACGAAATCCCGGGCGCTGTACCCCAGGAAATCCACGTTGGAGCTGACGAACTCCACGGGCCAGCCAGGTTCGTTGCGCAGGAGGTAGATCACCACCGGACTGAGGTTTACGATGTGCTCGAGCTCGGCCCGGGCCTCGGACACCCGGATCAGCTCCTCCTCGTCCCACTTGCGGCCCAAGGCCAGCGCGTGGAGGCTGGCCAGCCTTTCCACCAGGACGAGATCCTGTTCCGTGTAGTCGCGGCTGGGGTTGGCAAGCGTAACCTGTCCCATCAGCCTGTCCCCCAGCATGGACGGGGCCGAGAGGAAGCGTTGGATGGGGGTATGTCCGTCGGGTATGCCCGTGGACCGCGGGTCGGAGGCCGGATCATTGGTCATGGCCGTGGCCCTGTTGTCCAGCACCCAGCCCCAGAGCCCGGAAAAATGTTCAAACACGATGCTTTTGTCCGGTACCTTGCAGTTTTCCCAGATGTCCCGGGTCATGGTGGTGGACACGAAATGGCCTTGCTCGGGATCGATGTATCCCACGAATCCCAGCGTGCTGCTGGTGAGCTTCTTGGCCTGCTCCAGCACCAGGTCCGAGATGGTTTCGATGGGAGCGGAACGGATCAACGCCTCGGAAAGCTCGGCCATGGCGGAATTCACCCCGGCCTCCCAGGCCAGGTCATTCCTGGACCGTTTTGCGTCGTCCTGCCGCATCCTTATGGTCAGGGCGAAATCCAGGTCGTCGGCCAGTTCCGCGAAAAATTCCATCGTCTCCGGCTTGGCGGCCAATTCCGGCTTGACGGTCACGCAGACAATCCCCCGGATGTCCGCGGAGCCTCCCAGGGCGGAGGCCATGCACCCGGTAGACTCGTCATCCTCGCCCCGGCGTTCGGCTCCCTTAACCACGGAACCCGGCGAAGCCAGCGCCCGCCGGACGGTTTCCTCGTGGAAGTCGCCCGGCTTTACCGTGTCCACCCGGTTCGACGAATCGCATACGAACAGGGTGTCCATGCCACCGCCGTCGTCGGCAAGAACCATCCATGCCTCTTCATAGGACCCCTCCGCCACCAGGACGTGGCAGGCCCCTCGCAGGAAGCCGTCCGCGTCCTGCTCCCGTCGGGCAAGTCGGATTATGCTCCGGCCCGCTCTCATTGTGGCGGTTTCGTGATCCCGCAACTCCCGCTCTTCCCATTGCTTGAAATCCGTCATACGCGTGTCGTCAGGTCCTCTTTCGGCGTTTCGGCTTGTCTGGTCACCCATGGCTCCTCCCCGTACGGACCCTTTTGCCGTGGCCGTTTCTTCGGCGGTTTCAGCGGTGTTCGCCTGCTCCAGTCGATAAAAAACGCACAGTGTCACGTGACACCGGTTTGTTACAGGGTACATTCGCCGTAATCCGGATTTCGACAACAACCCGGTGCCATCGCGCGGCAGCGCCCCCCATGCCAAAGGCCCCTTCGCCGCATTAGGGAAATCCGGCCAAGGCATTGCCCGGACATATAGCATGTAGCGTGCCAGTCCTCCGGACGGCGCATACCGACAAAGGTTGTATCACGCAGCGCCCGGTGGTAGGCTTCCCTGCTTTCCGGCGTACCGAAAGGACAGGAGGAACCATTACGCGAAATGAGTGCCGACGCATTGAACAGGGAGCAGGCCGCCCGAATGGGCAGGGCCCTGGTGGCCTGGTATGAAAAACACCGGCGGGAGCTTCCCTGGAGGAGGGATTTCAGCCCCTATCCCGTCTGGGTCGCCGAGGTGATGCTTCAGCAGACCCGGGTGGACACCGCCGGCCCGTATTACGAGAGGTGGATGGAGCGGTTCCCGGACGTCGCGGCCCTGGCGGGGGCCGACGAGGACGAGGTGCTGCGCCATTTCGCCGGCCTGGGCTATTACTCCCGGGCGCGGAACATGCTCGAATGCGCACGTGTGGTCATGGCGGAATACGGCGGCGAGTTTCCCGGTGACAAAAGGGCGTTGCTGGGCCTGCCCGGCATAGGTCCCTATACGGCCGCCGCCGTCCTGGCCTTCGCGTTCGACCGCGACGTGGCCGTGGTGGACGCCAACGTGGAACGTATCGTGAGCCGCCTTTACGATGTGAACGCACCCATCAAGACGAGGGCGTTTGGCCGTTTCGCCGAAGCGGCGGCCCATGCCCTGCTGGTGCCGGGAAGGGGGCGCGACTTCAACCAGGCCCTGATGGACCTCGGGTCCCTTGCCTGCACGCCGAAAAATCCACGGTGCAACGAGTGCCCGCTGGCACGGGAGTGTCTGGCCCTTGCGAACGACACCACCGCGGAGCGTCCGGTCCGGCCGGAAAAGCCGAGGATCGAGGCCATCGACGTGTCCGCCGCAGTGGTGTTCCACCGGGGGATGGTGCTGGTGCAAAAACGGCCGGAGAAGGGGCTCATGGCCGGCTTGTGGGAGTTTCCCGGAGGCAAGCTGGAACCGGGGGAAACCCCGGAGCAGGCCGTCGTCCGCGAGATGGCCGAGGAACTGGAACTGCGTGTCGCGTGCGGCAGGAAAATCACCACCATCAGGCACTCCTACACCCGGTTCAGGGTGACCCTCCACGTCTTCGAGTGCGCCATGGAGCCCCCCGGCCAGGTTCCCGTACCCCACGCGGCCACCGAAATCAGGTGGGTGCGGCCCGCTGACCTGGCCGGCCTGGCATTTCCCGCCGCGGACAAACGCCTTGTGGAGATGCTCAGGGCGGAGGCCAAAGACACCTGCGGATGAGCTTTTGGTCCTGGTAAAGGGAAACGGTTTATGGATCCGCCGTCCCTCGCCCGATCCCTTTCCTGCGGTTGCCGAACCCCATGCGGGACTGGCGCAAAAGTCTGAATACCTGTTGTTTTCCGGCACAGCCTGTGGCATAGTGTTCCAACTCGTTCCGGTTGTTTCTGTCTGATGGTGCCGGGGTTCCTGTTCCCTGAACCTGTTGGAATCGCGATGCGCGGCCCAACCCGGTTCTCACGGTTTCCGTGCTTCCGGTTTTTGACAGCCCCGGCCGCGCCGTTGAAGGTCCTTGGAGTTTGCGGACTGTGCATGACAAGGCATTGAAAAGGCCATTACCGATTCTGCTGGTCACGGCCATTGTGCTGTTTTTTGCCGTACTGACGCAACCTGTGTTCGCCGCGGACGAGGACAAAGGTGACAAGAAGGAGGCCACCCCTGCCGAGGAACGCGCCGCCGCGCGGCGGGCCGGGGCGTCCAGACCCGAGGCCGATCCCGGGGAAATCTGGGTGGACCCGGTCACCAAAATGGAGTTCGTCTGGGTTTCCGGCGGCTGTTTCAATATGGGCACTCCCGGCGGCGAACCGGGCAGGGAGTCGGACGAAGGCCCTGTGCACAAGGTCTGCGTGGACGGCTTCTGGATGGGCCGCTACCCGGTCACCAACCGGCAGTTCCGCATGTACGATCCCGACCACGCCAGCCGTGCCTACTTCGGCCATTCTTTGGACGGCGCCGACCAGCCGGTGGTGTATGTAAGCTGGGAGCAGGCCCGGGCCTTCGCCCGGTGGCTCACCCGGCGAAACAGGGAGATACTGGGGGAGACCGAGCGGACCGAGATAGAACTTCCCGCCAACGTGTTCGAGGCGCTGAAGGACGGCAAGGATCTGTCCGAGTGGCTGGGCCGCCAGAGCACGGGGCGCTACAGCTTCTTTCTGCCCACGGAAGCCGAGTGGGAGTACGCCTGCAGGGCCGGTACCACCACGACCCGGTTCTGGGGGGACGGGTCACGGCGGGCCTGCGAATTCGCCAACGTGGCGGACCATGCGGCCCAAAGGGAATGGAAGGACTGGCGTGTTCACGACTGCGACGACGGACACGTGGTCACCTCCCCGGTCGGCTCCCGCCAGCCCAACCCATGGGGCCTGTACGACATGCTGGGCAACGTCTGGGAATGGTGCCTGGACTGGTACAGTGAGCAGTATGACCCGGAAACGGTGAACAACCCCACCGGACCGCCCCTTTCAGGCATCGGCAGGCAGGTCCGCGGCGGCTCCTGGGACAACGACCCCCACGGCGTTCGCTGCGGAAACCGCAGCCACGCCTCGCCACGATTCATCCGCTACAACATCGGCTTCCGCCTGGTCAGAACCCGGTAACAGCCCGTTGAAAAACGCGATCCGCGGCGTTGCGCTTTCATTCCTCGTCGGTGCGGCGTACCATAAGTACGCCTTATTCCTCGAAATTCG
>JBKHBM010000153.1:0-9236 GCA_046542385.1 Desulfatibacillaceae bacterium
ATGCCCCGGGAAGACTCGACGCGGGTGTCGGACAGGTCGTAGTTGATGACTAGCAGGGGCAGGCTCCGCTCCCGGCACTTCTCCCGAAGTATCTGGTTCAGCGCCTGGGTGTTCTTGCACCCCACGTGCCCCGCCATCCACAGCATGTCGATGCCGTAGGTCTCGTGGATGTGGAAGATGTCGTCGAAGTAGTTGGCGATGGGGCCCCGGGTGTGGCGCGCCATGGGGCCGTTCATGATGTTGCGGGAAAGCCCCTCCAGCATGGTCCGGCGCGTGGACGTGTCGATGAGCGGCAGCCGGCTGTAGCTCATGCTGTCCATGATCATGGCGACCCCGTATTTTTGCTCCGCCCAGGAGAAGAGGTCCACGAAGTGCGCGGTGGGCGGGTTCCACAGCAGCGCCCTGTGCTCCTCCCTGTCGAACGCGGAAACGCCCTCCGCCATGTTTTGCGCGGCGAGGTCGCGAATCTTCTCGAACACCCGGGTGGACTCCGGGCGTCCCGGGAACACGTTGAAGCACCAGAAGTGGCTCATGTATATGGCTTCGGCAGCCATGGGCGCCGGCCTGTTGCGCATCATGTCCCACAATTCCCACTCGGCCTCGACCATCCGGTTGCGCTCCTCGCAGATCTCGCGCAACCGGTCCCAGTCCATGCGGCCCGGTGTCCGCTCCTCCAGCCAGCCGATCATCTCCTCCAGCTGACCCACGAAATAGGCCACGGCGCGTTCGGACTTGAAGTCATGGGGCGCGTCCAGGCGAAACGCGGGCGCGCCCAGCTCCTTTTCCATGATGGTGTAGGAGGACATCCCGCTGTCGCACGGCAGGTTGGAGGCCAGAAGGGCCCGGGGCCGAGGCATCTGCCCGGAGAGGACTATGCCCAGCGTGCTCTTGGGCAGGCTGCACGTGTCCGGTGGTATGCCCGCGTTCTCGCACGCGTCGATGTAACGCTCCGCGGCCTCCGGACGCACCACGGGAAGCAGAATGCCCAGTATCTCGGCGCACCACGTGCGAAGACCCATGGCGAACAGAATCTCCGGGGGCACCAGGTCCTCGTGGATGACCATGCGGTCCGGGTGGTGAAACGCTGTGTCGCACATCTCCATGATCCCGGCCACTATGTTGTTGATGGCGATGCCGCAGGCCTGGTTGTACCGTTCGGACCGGCCCTCGGAAAGCCGGGTCAGCAGGGTGTCCACGTTGAGCAGGGTGAGAAGCCACGGATACCTGCGCAGTTCCCGCGCCATGTCCACGGGGCCGTGCTTTGCGGCCATGGCCGCGATCCTCAACCAGTTTTCACCCCTGTGTCTCGCCGAGTACAGGGTTTGCCGCGTCGGTTGTGCGTTCAGCATCATTATGGGTATCTCCGAGAAGCAGAGTTGTTGTTGTTTTGACGAAGTATCCACGGAGAGGTGAGCAAAATGGGTGCCAGAAACGGGATTTTGCGGTATAATGAGTAATTTCGGATTATTGTGCAGAATACGGGAAGATGGCGAGGCGGAACATGGGACCCTGGCGCCCGAAACGGGACAGAATCGCACGCATTGCGAAGCGTTGGGCCGGGCGGCCCGACCGCGGCCTGCCGCGCGTCCCGGCTTTCCGGGTTTCCCGGAAAGGCCCCGGTCACCCGGAATCACGATATGGCGACCCACAGCAGACGCGCGGTGCGCTCTCCCGCATTGTGCCAGCGGGTGGGAATCTGGGTGGTCAGGTAGATCAGGTCGCCGGCATTGGCTTCCTGGGTGGACTCCCCAAACCCCAGCCTGATCTTGCCTTCCAGCACGAAGCCCATCTCGTTGCCCTTGTGGGCGAGGAAATGCGCCGGGATTTCGGTCTCCGGCGGAATCTCGATCAGGTAGGGCTGCGCCTTTCCCTCGAAGTCCAGAGGGGTGAACAGCCGGGCGGTTACGCCGTGGTGTCCCACGTTTTCCAGTTTGACGAGGGAGCCCTGGTTTTCCGGGAAAACCACCTGGCTGCGGCGGCCGTATTCCCCGGAGAAGAAGTATCCCGGCTCCACGGTGAGTATCTCCGCCATCTTGAGCAGGCCCGGTATGGACGGAAAGATGGCGTTGCTCTCCACCTGGGAGATGGTGCTGGGGGTGACGCCAACGAGGCGGGCCAGTTCCGCCTGGGACAGGCCCCGCTTGACGCGAAGCTGCTTGATGCGGCTGCCCAGCCGGTCGCCGGCGCCCTCGCCCCTTTCGCCGTCGAAGAACACGGTCTCGCCCCGGGTGCTGTACCGCTGCGGCTGCTGGATGCCGACGGGCTCACGGCCCTCGGCCTTGATGATCTTCAGGGTCGTGGTGCCGCGCCTGATGGACAGGCCGATGGCGACCTGGGCGATCTGGTTTATGTGCGCGCGCAACCGCTGGGAGTGGGCGCCGCGTTCCAGCACCCAGTAGGCCACGGTATTCAACTCGTACAGGCGCGGGCAGGAATGGGTGTAGAAATGCTGGACCTCCTCCTCGCCGCCCCAGACATCCTGCATACCGGTGAGGCTTTCGAACACCAGCCTCACGTCCCCAGACAATTTGCCGTGCAGGGCGTACAGTTCCTCGGAAAAGCTGTTGGGGTCGTCCGGCTTTTTCACGGACACCACCCGTTTTCGCACTTCCTCGGGAATCTCGTCCAGGAACTTCAAAAAGGTGGAAATGCCCTTGCCCTTGCCATAGGTGAAGCAGTCCATGATGGTGAGGTTACTGTCCCGCACCAGGGAGCCCAGGCGCTCGAACAGGTTCTTGGGCGACCTGTCGAAGCTGACGAAAATGACGGGCTTGCCGGCTTCCAGGGAGCTTTGCACGAATCGCATGTAGAACATGGCGGCAAGGCTGCCGGAGTCGTCGTACCACAGCACGTTGTCGCCGATCAGCACTCCGCCCAGGATCTGGTCCAGACGGGGGATGCCCGAGGTGATCTTCTGCTTGGCGGGTGTCGCACTCATCGCGGGTTGTACGCTCCTTCCCCCTCCCGGGGCTCGGGGTGCGCCACCAGGGGCGCGCATGCCTCCCGAAGACTGGGCGCGGCCATGACGGCGGCCATGAACAGGGCGAAACCGGCCACGGCCAAGGGCGCCGCAGGCGCCAGGTAGTAACCCAGGGGGGCCAGGACGGCCACAGTGACCCAGTGCAGGCCGATGGTCTTTTTCACCGGTATTCGCAAGGGAAATCCCTCGTCCCTGAAAATAACCGAAAGCCCGCTCAAATTCCACCCATAAAGGGACAAAAACGTGTGCGTGACGAGCATGAAGTTGCCGAATCCGGGCCAACCCTCGTAGTTGGTGAAGAACGTGAGGAAGATGTACCCCAGCCCGGTGACCGCGGTGAACAGCAGAAAGCAAAGCCCGGACGTGAAAAACGCCATGGTCTGGTCCCGGCTTCCGGCCCTGGTGAGCAGCCAGAACGCCAGCAGGATGGTGAAGTACAGGACAGTGGATGTCACGAACTCCGCCGTATTGTTGCCGGCCAGGATGAACACGAAAAAGGTGATGACCCCGAGGTTCACCACCCAGAAAATCACGTTCTGGATCACCCTGTACGCCGGGTTCTCCAGAGGCTCCATGCGTTTGAACATGGCCGAGAAGGTGATGAGCGACAGGGGAAAGGAAAACCCGAGGAAGAAGAGGTCCAGTGTCAGCTTGGGGATGTCGAAAATATGGACGAACTCGTGGTTCACCATGCTCACCGCCGAGATCATCAAACCTATGGACAGGCACAGCAGCGCGGCGTGTTTGAATTTTTCGGACACGGGCGCCGAGGGGCTGAAAAAGTCCCAGGGAAACAGGGAAAAACGGCCCTGGCGCACCTTTTCCACGATGGCGGCCAGAACCAGGGCCAGGACGACGGCTCCGGCGTATATCTCGTAAAAGGCGCAGGCCCCGAATCCCAGCGCCACGGCGAAGTACGCGGCGCTTTCCTTCGTGAAATTCTTCTCTCCCAGGGAGTAGACGATCACCAGGGTGCAGCCCGCCACCAGGTTGAACAAAAAGATATGCAGGCGGTTGAACAGGTACTCCTCTCCGAGTGCGAGATGGTGGAAGAAACCGAACGCCATGGCGCAGACCATGATGAGACCGAGCAGGATACGCAGTGAGATGGCCATAATGCTTACCAGATCCTTGTGCCGCCGGGCGCAGCCGGTGCAAGGGCGGCGTGTTGATTCAGCCGGACGCCGTCACGATCCCGCGACGCCCAGGTTGTGTGCCAGGGCGGGCGTCAGTTCGGGGTACAAAAAGCGGTATCCCGAGTCCAGCAGTTTTTTCGGCGCCACGCGCGCCCCTGCGAGCAGCACTTCCTCGGCCATGGGGCCGAAGGCGGTACGCACGGCGGCGGCGGGGACTTTCGTGACAAGCCCCCTGCCCAGCACGTTGCGCAGGCCTTGCGCCAGTTGCCGGCTGGTTACGGGATGGGGAGCGGTGAGGTTCACCGGGCCGGAAAGCCCCTGGTCCGCCATGCAGTGCAGGACGGCGCCCAGGACATCCTCCGGCGCGACCCACCCCACGTACTGGCCGCCGTCGCCCATGTACGGGCATATCCCGGCGCGCGCCGGGCCGCCCAACTTCTTCAACGCCCCGCCCGCCGGAGACAGGACGACCCCGATGCGCAGGCAGACCACCCGGATGCCGGCGTCCTGGGCCTCCATGGCGGCCTTCTCCCACTCCTCGCACAACCAGGGGATGAACCCGTCGCCCGCCGGGGCCGACTCGTCCAGCACCTCGTCGCCCCGGTCGCCGTAATACCCTACGGCCGAGGCGGAGACAAGCACCTCGGGCCTGGGCGTCATCCTGGCAAGGAACCGCACCAGCTTCCTGGTGGCCACCAGGCGGCTTTCCACGATGCGGCGCTTCTTGTCCCGGGTCCAGCGTCCCTCACCGATGTTCTCTCCAGCCAGGTGCACTACCGCGTCCACCGGAGGCAGGCCCACCGTGTCCACCATGCCGGACAGCGGCTCCCAGCGAACCTCGCAGTCCTCGGAGCAGGCCACCCGGCGCACCATTTTCGTGACCCTGTGGCCGCCGGTGGTTAGAAACGGGGCCAGGATCGAGCCCAGCATGCCTCCGGCCCCGGTGATCATCACGTGCCCGCCGGAAAACTCCGGGTACCTTCCGTGCAGGTCCAGGTCTCCCGCCGTGGTCCGATGCCGCCAGCCGAACATCCGGGCCAGCTTTTTTTCCACCATTCCTCCGCCGAGCAGGGGACCGGCCGGCGCCAGCGGCAACTCGTATTCGATCTCGTCGGACAACGTGCATCCCCCGCCAGCCTCCGAAAACCGGTGCGTGTGCCGCCAATGGTCGAACGGGCCGCTGACCTGCTCGTCCCGGAACATGTACGGCGGTTCGTAATCCGTGTGCCTGGCCACCCAGGTCACGGGTAACGGGCCGTTGTATACCCTGAAAACCACCTTCGTTCCCGGCCTGAGATTCTCCCCCTGGCGGCTTGCAACGGACACCAGCTCCCATGGAGGGGTGAGGCGCTCGAACGCGCCGTCCCGGGCATGCCAGGCAAAGGCTGTCTCCCTGTCCGCGGGCAGCCCGGACTCGTGCACGAATCGTCTCATACGACCTCGAATGGCAAAAAGGTTCCGGCAACGGGTACCGTTGCAGCCATATGCAGACATCTTTTGCTGGAAAATGCAAACGGGAATTGTCAGGAGCGGGGTTTGCGGGCAATGGGCAAGGGTGTTTTCCCGACGAGCATTCTCCATGGACTCGCCGGGCACGGCCGGGCAACCGGGGAAGCGGGAAAGACCCGGTCCGGGCGAGCGGTCGCGCCACGGCGCCTATTCCCGGAACCGGTCCGCGTCCACGCCGTAGCGGCGCATGATCTGCTGAAGGTTCTGCCGCTCCAGCCCGCAGAGCCGGGCTGCCTGGCTGACGTTGCCGCCGGTCTTTTCGAGAAGCCGGCCGATGTAGCTGTTGTTGAAGCTGGTGAGCACCTGCTCCTTGGCCTCGCGGTAGGTCTTTTCCGCCACGTCTTCCAGCACGGCGGATGTTGCCGCGCCGGCTTTGGGAAGCCCCACGTCCGCAGGGGTGATCTCGCTCCCCCGGGAAAACAGGATCCCCTGCACCACCACGTTCTCCAGTTCCCGGACGTTGCCCTCCCAGTGCCGGGCCGCCAGAGCCTGCACAAGTTCAGGGGACAGGCGCTTTTCCTCCTTGCCCATCTCCCGGCAGTGCCGGGCCACCAGGTGCGCGGCAAGCAGAGGAATGTCCTCGCGCCGTTTCCGCAGCGGCGGCATTTCCACGGGCAGAACGTTGAGGCGGTAGAAGAAGTCCTCCCGGAACTCGCCGCGCCGCATTTTCTCCCTCAGGTCCTGGTTCGTGGAGGCCACGATGCGCACGTCCACGCGCACGGTCCTGGTGTCCCCCAGCGGCTTGATCTCCTTTTCCTGGAGCACCCGCAGCAGCTTGGTCTGGGTGGCCGGGGTGATGTCGCCGATCTCGTCCAGGAAAATGGTGCCTCCCTGCGCTTCCTGGAAGAGCCCGGCCCTGTTGCCGGTGGCGTGGGTGAAGGCGCCCTTTTTGTACCCGAACAACTCGCTCTCGAGAATGTTCTCCGGCACCGTGGGGCAGTTGATGGCGATAAACGGGCCGGCGGCGCGGGGACTAAGGGAATGAACGGCGCGGGCCGCCAGTTCCTTGCCTGTTCCCGACTCGCCGGTGACCAGCACGGTGAGGTCCGCCTGGGCCACGGTGCGTATGGTCTCGAACACCCGGTGCATGGCCGGGCTCTTGCCCACCATGTCGCCGAACGCGGTCCTGCCCGAACATTCCCTGTGCAGCCGGGCATTCTCCCGCAACAGTCGGCTGCGCTCCAGCGCCTTTTCCAGCCGGATCACCAGGGCGTCGTGCTCGAACGGCTTGGTCACGAAATCGTGGGCGCCGCTTTTCATGGCAGCGACAGCCATGTCGATGGTGCCGTGC
This sequence comes from Desulfatibacillaceae bacterium, assembly GCA_046542385.1. GTDB lineage: Bacteria > Desulfobacterota > Desulfobacteria > Desulfobacterales > Desulfatibacillaceae > JBKHBM01. Next base: position 6,917 of record JBKHBM010000153.1, read on the forward strand.
CCGGTCATCATCACCACGGTCTGATCCGGGTCGTCGCGCTTGATCAGCTCCAGCAGTTCCAGACCGTCCATGCCATGCATGCGGATGTCCACCAGTACGAGGTCATAGGCGTTTTCGCCCAGCCTGTGCAGGGCCGCCTCTCCGCTTTCCGCGGTGTCCACCCGGCACCCCAGGTCCGGGGCCAGGCTCCGCCTCAGCAGCCGCAACAGGTCCTTTTCGTCGTCCACTATCAGTATGGCCGTTTCCATGGTCACTCACCGTTGGCAGGCAGGACCACCGTGAAGGCGGCTCCCCTGCCCTCCTCGCTTTGCACCAGTATGTCTCCCCCGTGGCTTTTCACGATCCCGTAGCTCACGGAAAGACCCAGGCCCGTTCCCTCTCCCGTGGCCTTGGTCGTGAAGAACGGATCGAAGATGCGGGCCATGTTTTTTTTTGAAATCCCGTCCCCGTTGTCCGCCACGGTCAGGCTCGCAGTTCGCCCGTCGGCGTCGTACCGGGTCGATATGCGTATCGTCCCGTCTTTCGCCACCGCGTGGCGGGCGTTCATCACCAGGTTCATGATCACCTGTCGGATCTTCTTTTCGTCCGCGAAAACAGGGGGCATGGACCGGTCGTAATCCCTTTCCACGGCGATGTGGTCGAGGCCCGACTTGTAGCCCACGAAGTTCAGGACCTCCTCCACGATTTCCGCAAGGTCGGCGGAGCCCTTTTCCGGTGCGCCGCTCCTGGCGAAGTTCAAAAGGTCGCCCACGATGGCCTTGCAGTTTCGCACGTGCTTTTCGATGGTTTTGAGGTCCTCGTACCTTTCGGACTCCGGGTCCTCGTTGCGCAAAAAAAGCTGGGTGTAGCCCAGGATGATGCCCAGCGGGTTGTTGATCTCGTGGGCGATGCCGCTGGACAGTTCCCCTATGGAAGCCAGCTTGTCCGCCTGGGCCATCTTGGCCTCCATGAGCCTGCGCTGCTCGATATCCCGAACCAGGAAATGCACGGTCCCGCCGTCCCGTTCGCCCAGGTCCATGCCGCCGGAAACCAGCGACCGCATTTTCGCGCCATCGGGGGTAACCAGTTCCACCTCGGCGTTCACCACGAACCCCCGGGAATCCAGTTCGCCCCACAGCCGGTCCCAGTCGCCGGCATCCCTGAAGCGGTCCTGAAATCGGCCGCCGTGGCCAAAGTCGCCCAAAAATCCCCTGGCCCCGGGATTGGCTTCCAGGACCACGCCGTCCCGATCCGTCACCAGGATCATGTCCCGGGACACCTCGAAGATCCGCCGGTACTTGTGTTCGGACTCGGCCAAAGCCCGGGTGCGCTCCTCCACCAGGCTCTCCAGGTTCTGGTTCAGGTACAGCACCTGGCCGTGGGCGCTTTCCAGGGCGGCGCGTTCATGCTCGATCACCTGGTACGTGGAGTGGACCCGCTCGAAGAACAGGGTCACCGAGGCCACCACGATGAACAGGGCGCTGTTGAGGGCGCCGCTGTAATGCTGGACCGAAGTCCAGATCCACTCATATCCGGAGATGACAAAGCCTTGCTTGACAATGTGGCCAACAGACCTGGAGATGGCGAACAGGGCCATGCACCAGGACAACCAGACCAGGTAGGTATGGATGACGTTGGTGTCGTCATGACTCTTGAGCCTGTTGGCCAGCCGGACGCACAGGAAGGAGAACACGATCATGGCCACGGACCCGAAAATGTCCAGCAGCATGACCGGTATGGAGTTGACCACCCACATCAGGAAACCCGCTCCCCCCCGGCTTCCTGCTCCGCCTCGGCAAGCAGCCGGCGCAATCCCGCCCACAAAAAGGCCAGGGCGGGCACGCACAGCAGGTGGTCCATTTTCAGTATGTAGTACAGGGCCGGGACGAATTTGCCGCCCGACGTGTCGAACGCCCAGTGCCACGTGTCCACCCGCGCCCGCATGACGAGGTTCAGGTGCTCGTCCAGTTCATGGACGATGAACGCGTCCAGGTTCCACAGGATGAAGAAGATGGCCGAGTACTGGATGCAGCGCCATGCCCGGGACCGCACCAGCCCGCGTTTCCGCAGCCAGTACAGGAACATGGCCATGGATACCATGAAGAACAGGTGCGCAGCCTGGTGGACGTACAGCCCCTCCATGCCCCCGTGCTGCTGGGTGGCCAGCGCGGTCGCCGGCGCCAGCACCATGCCGGCGGCAACAGTGGCGAATGATGTCGTCCAAAGACGGCGCATGCCTGTGCCTCCCCTTTACCAGCCTGTTGAAAAACGCGATCTGCGCAGTACGCGCTTCATTTCTCGTCAGTGCAGCGTACCGTAAGTACGCCTTACTCCTCGAAAT
>JBKHBM010000154.1:0-9234 GCA_046542385.1 Desulfatibacillaceae bacterium
TGTTAAGCACGCCGCCAGCGTTCATTCTGAGCCAGGATCAAACTCTCCAGTTGAATCCTGTGACCGAAGTCTTGCTTCGGAATTCATCTTGGTCTTGTTCTAGGGACCCGAATGATTTTTTGCGTCGCTATTTAGTTTTCAAAGATCAAGTTGCCGCCCGCGTTTTTTTCGTGGCGGGCACTCACCACTGTATGCATCAATCGTGGTGGCTTGTCAATCCATTTTTTCAACTTTTTTTCGCACCGGCAGCCTCGGGTGCTGTCGGCGAACGGAGGCAATTCCTAACCGAACCCAAACTCGGTGTCAAGAGCTTTTTTCTCTCTCGAGCAGCCGGCGGTCGAACCTCTCGGGGCCCTGTCCCGCCGACGGTGGAATTCGGTAAAAAACCGTCTCCGAAATCTATGTCCGGCTCAACCTCAAGCCGGGGTTTGCTCTGCCCGGGATCCGCGTTTGCGTTTCCACCTGGCCGAGCAACGAGGCGGCTTGTTACATGTTCCGCCCCGAATATGTCAAGGAATTATTTCCCTGCTTCTTTCTTTTTACCGTCGCCGGTTTCGTGAAAGGCGCGGGTACCGATCTCGTTCTGGATGGCCCGCGGCTTCAGCCCCCTGGGATGAAACCCGAGGGAACCCTTGTTGTCCGTGCCGCTCTGCCCGGGACCCGCCTTTGCGTTTCCACCTGGCCGAGCAACGAGGCGGCTTGTTACATGTTCCGCCCCGGATATGTCAAGGACTTTTTCGTCCCTGCAGCCAGGCCCTTTCAACCGGACCCGGCCCGGATACGCTTTGTCGCGTTCCGGCAACATCCATTCCCGGAAACCGTGGTCTCCGGAAAATTCTTGCGCGGCATGGGAACCGCCTTGGCGTTTCCACCCAGCCGCGCAACGAGCACCGCTTTTACGCGGCCGACCTCGCAATGTCAAGAGCTTTTCTCCGTCTCCTTCGATCCGCCTCGCCGTGGACTTCCTTGCGATGAACTCAGTACCCCGGCAAAACTTCGTGACCGATTCAGACCAGATATTTCGCTCCAGACGAAAATCCAGTATTTAAAGTGTTTGCTCCCGATTGTCAAGACTTTTTTGAACGTTTTTCATCTTTTCCAAATCAGGAAGCAACAACCCTGTGATAACGCTTCTTGCCCGCCCGCAGAATCAGGCTACCATCGGCCAGGTCCCTGTCCGTCAACGGAGTGTCAAAGGCTTCCACCCGTTCTCCGTTCACATAGGCCCCGCCCTGCTCGATCAACCTGCGAGCCTGGCCCCTGGATGCGGCGAGCCCAACCTCGTGGAACAATTCATACGCCGGTATTCCCGCCGCCAGTCTGTCCATCTCCATTAAAGTGGACGGCACATGGCCGTCTCCCGCCTCGGGCCCCTTTCGAGGAATCGGGGAAGAAGGAAGCAGCCCCCCCGGAATCGTCCGGGCGCCGAACATGGACATGGCGGCCTCGTGGGCCTGAACCGCGGCTTGTTGTCCGTGTGCAAGCTCCGTCGCTTCATAAGCTAATACCGCCTTGACGGAATTCAACTCCTCTCCTGACATTTCTTTAACCTTGTCCACCTCCTCCATGGGGAGAAAGGTGAACAGGGAGAGAAACCGGTGCACGTCCTCATCGTGCGTGTTCACCCAGAACTGGTAATAATCGTACGGACTGGTGCGCCCGGCGTCCAGCCAGATCGCGCCCTGGGCGGTCTTTCCCATCTTGGCGCCACCTGCTGTCGTGATCAACGGAAAGGTGATGCCGTAGGCCTGCTTACCCAGCTTGCGCCGGATGAGCTCCACGCCGGCCACGATGTTTCCCCACTGGTCGCTGCCCCCCATCTGGAGGCGGCAGTCGTACTTTTCGTACAGGACCATGAAGTCGTAGGCCTGCAGCAGCATGTAGTTGAACTCCAAAAAAGACAGGCCCTCCTCGGATTCCAGGCGTTGTCGATAACTTTCCGCCTTGATCATCCGGTTCACGTGAAAGTGGGGACCGATCTCCCGCAAAAACGGAATGTACCTGATGCCGACCAGCCAGTCCGCGTTGTTGGCCAGCATGGCCCCTGCGTCGAAATCAATGAACCTCGACAACTGCTGCTTCAAGGCAGCCGCATTCTCCTCCACCACCTTTTCGGTGAGGATCCGGCGCATCTCCGTCTTGCCGCTGGGATCTCCGACCAGGCCGGTCCCGCCCCCTATGAGGGCGATGGGCCGGTGCCCTTGCCGCTGCATGTGGGCCAATGCCATGATGGGAACCAGGCTTCCCACGTGGAAACTGGTGGCCGTGGGGTCGAATCCTATGTAGCAGGAAATCGATTTCCGTGACAGCAGCTCCCGCAATTCCGCGTCGTGGGTGGTGGCCTCGATGAAGCCGCGTTTTTCCAGTGTTTCCAGTACACTCATTTGTCTGTCCTACTTGGTCGCGTAACCCACGGCACGCGTTTCCCGAATAACGACCACCTTGATCTGGCCAGGGAAGGTGAGCTGTTCCTCGATCTTTTTGGCGATGTCCTTGGACAGCAGCACCGCCGAGTCGTCGTCCACCTTGTCGCTTTGAACTATGATGCGCAGTTCGCGGCCTGCCTGGATCGCGTAGGAACTGGCCACGCCATTGATGGAAGTGGCTATCCGCTCGAGGTCCTCGAGTCGCTTGATGTAACTTTCAAACATCTCCCGCCGCGCCCCGGGCCTTGCGCCGGACAGGCTGTCGCCCGCCTGCACCAGCACCGCGATGACGGAGTTGGGCGTGATGTCCTCGTGGTGGGCGCTGATGGCGTGCACGATCTTGGGGGATTCGCCGTACTTTTTGGCGAGCCGGGCGCCGATGAGGGCATGGGGCCCCTCGATTTCGTGGTCCGCGGCCTTTCCGATGTCGTGGAGAAGTCCCGCCCGACGGGCCTGCTTCACGTTGAGCCCCAACTCCGAAGCCATGATGCCGCACAAAAACCCCACCTCGATGGAGTGCTGCAACATGTTCTGGGCGTAACTGGTGCGGTAGCGCAGCCGTCCCAGAAACTTGACCAGTTCGGGATGAATGCCGTGGACGCCCAGATCGAAGGTGGCCTGCTCGCCGGATTCGCGGACGGTGTTGTCCACCTCCTGCTCCACCTTCTTGACGATCTCCTCGATACGGGCGGGATGTATCCTGCCGTCGGAAATCAGGCGCTGCAGAGACAATCGGGCCACTTCGCGGCGCACCGGATTGAATCCCGAAAGGATCACCGCCTCGGGGGTGTCGTCCACGATGAGATCGATCCCCGTGGCCGCTTCCAGCGCCCGGATGTTCCGGCCCTCGCGGCCGATGATCCGTCCCTTCATCTCTTCACTGGGCAGTTCCACCACGGAAACGGTGCGTTCCGCGACATAGTCGCCGGCATACCGCTGGATGGCGGTGGCCATGATCTTCTTGGCCTTTTTGTCCGCGGCTTCCCGGGTTTCGGTCTCGATGCGCTTGACCAGCTTGGCGCCCTCATGGCGGGCTTCGTCCTCCATGGACCTGACCAGAACCTCCTTGGCCTGTTCAGCCGTGAGGCCCGCCACGCGTTCGAGCGCCTCCTCCCGCTCCTTGACCAGGTCAGCGGCACGCTGTTCGCTCTTTTCAATGTTCTGCTCGCGCTTGGTCAGGTTCCTGTCCCGGTTGGACAATTCCTGATCGCGCTTTTCCAACTGGTCCAGCTTGCGGTCCATGTTCTCTTCCCGCTGCAGCAGGCGGGATTCCAGGGTTTTGATCTCGGCCCGCGCCTCTTTGGTCTCGGCGTCGAACTCGGACTTCATCCGGAACAGCTTGTCCTTGGCCTCGACCGCGGCTTCCTTGAGGATCGTGTCGGCCTGGCGCCTGGCATCCTCGATGGTGCGCTCCGCCTCGAACCGGGCTGTATTCAGCTTGCCCGCGAACAGTCTGTCGCGCAACACCAGGGCCACGCCAATGCCTGCCACAAAGGCGACGATCCCAACCAGGATTGTATATATATCCATGGTACTTCCTTTCGTACCGGGTGACCCGGCCTGTGCGGAGGCCTTCGTGCCCCGGGTATTTCGCCATGCGCGCCGTCACGCACCCATCCTGTCCAGGAGGTCGCATCAGCGGCCACGCTTCGCGCCACGTGCATGTTTTCTGGCAGAATTGGGTTGGGAAGAGACGCGGTACGGCTTCGCGGGCTGGATCGCGAACGCCCCCGCGGTGGGCGGGGCCTCGCTTCGATCGGAAGGTATTGTCCGAGCGTAACGCCTGGAGACGCCGGGTCCACCCCCGACCCGCCGTCCACGCTTCCGGCGCCTGTTGCGTATGCCGGCGTCAAATGCCCCCGCTATGCCGTGTGGACGATTCCTTGAACCTGTTTCGCACAGGTGGGCGCCCTGTGGCACCTTCAGGCTTTTCCCTTCAAGGGGAACATGCACACCGGAACCAGGGAGGGCTCCCTTTCATTTTACATGTTGGATCAAGGAAAGCGTATCGATCACGAACACGGCAGGGGCATTTGGCCGAAAACGCATTTGCGGCCCATACCCCGCGGTGCAATGGCTGATCCGAATCCCCCAGGTCAAACCACGAGCAGCGTCAGGTCACACCGCCTGCCCATCGAGCCTCCGCAGCAGGCTTCGAGTCTGGTTGTCCACCCGGCTCTTGAACGTCTCGTGTTCCTCCTTGAGCCGAATGTACTCGCTGGCCATCTGCATGGAGGCCAGGCACATGACAGCCACCTTGTTCATCCTGGCCTTTGTTCCCAACGCGTCGTGAACCTCCTGGACCCGACGCTCCACGAATCGGGCCACCTCCTCGGCCGATTCGGCGCTGACCTGGGTCTCGAAGGTAATGGTCTCTCCGAGCACGTTTATACTGACTCGTTGGTCCACGGACACACTCCGCGCGACAAAGGAATCGGGCCTCACTCGGAACCGCGCGCCTGAGCGGTTTCCGACAGTCTGGCCAACAGGTTGTCAATTCGGGACCGGACCAACGCCCGTTCCTGGGTCAGCTTCTGCTCGGCCTCGGCCTTTTCCCTCAAGGCTGTTTCGAGTTCCGACACTCGCTGCCTCAGCTCCACGTTTTCAGCACGCAGGTCATCGTTCGCGCGGACCACTCCGTCGACTTTCTCTTCCAGCGTGCTGAATTCCTGCAAAATACTCTCTTCGTCCAATGCATCCACCCCTTCTGCTAGATATGCCACTATAGGTTCCGCGCCGAAGAAAAGTCAAGCGGTTTTTCCTTTGTGTACAAGGGGTTTGGCCATATCCCCCCGCCAAAAACCGGGCATCCGCAAAGGCTTTTCCCGTCCCGGACGGCCACAATCCGTGAAAAACCGCACATCCGGAGAATTTTGACGGGGAGCCCCGCCGCGCCCAGGCCGGTAACCGAACCGATCCGCCGCACGACCGGAGCCGTTGAACCGGTACGGCGATTTCCCCCCGGAAACCGGACCTGATCCCGGGTTGAACCCCGACGCAGGGACAGCGGGAAGGAAGAAACAACCAGGCATGGTTCCGTGCGTTGCGGTCGATGGCGCCGCGGTAGCCACAGCCATACCGTCGATGGCGGCCTGGCGTGAAAGTCCCGTCGCGGCGGTGGTGTTGACCCGCGGACGGAATTTACCTCTCGCGGATAGAAAAAGGGGTATGCCGCGCCATGGCGGCTTACCCCTCTTCCCAAATATCCCACACCGTCTCCGATTACCAGCCTGTTGAAAAACGCGATCTGCGGCGTTGCGGCGCGTTTTGCGTGTTTGCGGCGCACAACAAGTACGCCTTATTCCTCGAAATTCGCATGCCTTGCATCTCATCGGTTTTGAACAGGCTGCAAATCCCGAGTTTTTCAACGGGCTGTTACGGAGAAGGCATCCGCAACATGTTTACTGCATGCCCGCGCGGGCCCGGGTTTCCGCCAGACTGACCCTGGCCTGGGCGCGCATCAGGGCGCCGTGGACCCTTTCAAAGTCAACGTCCTCTTCCTTGATCTCCATCCGCCTTTTCGCACGATCCAAAGCCTGGCGTGCGCGATCCACGTCGATGTCGCAGCGGCGCTCGGCGCTTTCAGCCAGCACGATCACCTTGTCGGGCAGAACCTCGGCGAAACCGCTGTTGATGAAGACGCACCGCTCCGTGCCGGCGGCGTCCTTGTAGCGAAGGCCGCCGACCTTGAGCGTGGTAAGGAAGGGGGTATGCCCCGGGAGCACGCCGAACTCGCCTTCGGAGCCGGGCGCGACCGCGGTCTGGCAATCCTCGCTGACCACGATCTTCTCAGGAGTAACCACCTCCAGCCATATTTTGTCTGCCATGAGAACCTCACGCTGTTACGGTAAAGCGCGCCCGTGCAAGGCGCGCCTGTCATTACTCCGCGCTGCTCATTTCCTTGGCGCGTTCCAGGGCTTCCTCGATCCCGCCGACCATGTAGAAGGCGCGTTCAGGAACGTCGTCGTGCTTGCCCTCGACGATTTCCTTGAAGCCGCGGATGGTGTCCTCCAGCTTCACGTATTTGCCGGGCTTTCCGGTGAAGTTCTCGGCGACGTGGAAGGGCTGGGACAGGAAACGCTGGATCTTGCGGGCGCGGGACACCGTGACCTTGTCCTCGTCGGAGAGTTCCTCCATGCCGAGGATGGCGATGATGTCCTGGAGTTCCTTGTACTTCTGGAGGATCTTCTGAACGTTACGCGCAACCCCGTAATGCTCGTCACCGAGAACCGCGGCGTCCAGAATGCGGGAAGTGGAGTCCAGCGGGTCCACAGCGGGATAAATGCCAAGCTCGACGATCTGACGGGAAAGGACGACGGTGCCGTCCAGGTGGGCAAACGTGGTTGCCGGGGCCGGGTCGGTCAGGTCGTCGGCGGGCACGTACACGCACTGGACGGCGGTAATGGAGCCCTTGTCCGTGGATGTGATCCGCTCCTGCAGCTCACCAAGGTCCAGGGCCAGCGTGGGCTGGTAACCAACGGCGGAGGGCATGCGACCCAGAAGGGCCGAAACCTCGGTACCGGCCTGGGTAAACCGGAAGATGTTGTCGATGAAGATGAGCACGTCCTGGCCTTCAACGTCCCGGAAGTATTCCGCGGAGGCCAGGGCGGACAGGGCCACGCGGGCACGCGCGCCCGGGGGCTCCGTCATCTGGCCGTAAACCAGGGAGCACTTGGGGAGAACGCCGCCATCCTTCATCTCGTGGTAAAGGTCGTTACCCTCGCGGGTGCGCTCGCCAACGCCGGCGAACACGGAGATACCGCCGTGCTGCATGGCGATGTTGTGGACCATTTCCATCATGATGACGGTCTTGCCGACGCCGGCCCCGCCGAACATGCCCATCTTGCCGCCACGCGGAAAGGGAACGAGCAGGTCGATTACCTTGACGCCGGTCTCGAGCACGTTGACCGAAGTGTCCTGCTCGGTGAACAGGGGCGCGGGACGGTGAATGGGCATGAGCTTTTCCTGGGACACGGGACCCAGGCCGTCCACGGGACGACCCACGACGTTGAGCACGCGGCCCAGAACCGCCTCGCCCACCGGCATCTGGATCGGCTTGCCGCTGTCCTTGACCTTCATGCCACGGACCAGACCGTCGGTAACGTCCATGGCGATGCAGCGAACGACGTTGTCCCCTAGATGCTGGGCCACCTCCACGACGAGGTTGTCCTCTTCGTCGTTGATGGCCGGGTTGGAAATGTAGAGCGCCGTAAGGATGTTCGGCAGTTGGCCCTGCTCGAACTCCACGTCGACGACCGGCCCCAGGACCTGAGTGATGGTACCTATGTTTTCAGCCATTAAAGACCTCCTTGTACAAACCGATACAAAACCTTTTAGTTATCCCTTAAGGGCCTCGGCGCCCCCGACGATGTCCATTAGCTCGGTGGTGATGGCTGCCTGGCGTGCCTTGTTGTACGCCAGCGTCAGCTCGTCGAGCATGTCGTTGCATGCCTTGGTCGCATTCTCCATGGCGGTCATGCGCGCGGCGTGTTCAGCGGTGGAAGTTTCCAGAAGCGCCTTGTACATCTGCACGTAGACGTTTCTGGGCAACAACCTGTCCAGCAGGTCTTCCGCCGAAGGCTCGCAGATGTGCTCGGGCAGGTACCGGCCAGGTTCACCGGTTTCCGCTCCCTCCTCCTTTTCGATGGGAGGAATGGGCAGCAGTTTCTGAACGATCGGCACCTGTTTCGACATACCCTTGAACTGGGAATACACCACGTATACTTCGTCGTACTCTTCGTCCAGAAAGCTCTGGATGAGTTTCTGGCCCGCGGTCGAGGCCACGGGGAACCCGAACCTGGTACCGACAATGCCCAGGTGTTCGTCCGTGATCTCGTAGCCTTCCTTGCGTGCCCAGTCGCGTCCTTTTTTGCCGAAACAGGTGAAGCTGAGTTCCTTTTCGGCAAGATTCTCCTCGATGTAATCCTCGGCGGATTCGATGATGTTGATGTTGAAACCGCCGCAGAGGCCTCGGTCCGAGGTGCATACGACCACATGGACCCTCTTGACCTCGTCCCTGGGCATGAGAAGCGGACTGGCCTCGTCCCCGGCGCGTTCCGCCAGGTTTCCGAGGACCTCGCCGAACTTGTCGGCGTAGGGCCGGAAGGCTTCCATCCGAAGTTGGACGCCGCGGAGCCTCGACGCAGCCACCATGTTCATCGCCTTGGTGATCTGCCGGGTCTTTTTGATTCCGCCGATCTTGTTCTTAACGTCCTTTAAGCTTGGCATCTGTCCTCACCTTCCTGTTTGGCGGGTTTTTCCCTTCTCCCGCCGTTGGCCTCCCTTAGATGGTGTCCTTGAACTCGTCGTTGTACTCCGTGAGAGCCTTTTTCATCATCTCGTCGACCTCGTCGGTAATCTTCCGCTCGGATTTGATTCCTTCGAGAATCTTGGGGTACTTGGTCTCCAGGAAGGTGTACAGGCCTGCTTCGTATTTGGCAAGGACGCCGGTGTCGAACTGGTCGAGATAGCCCTGGGTGCCGGCGTACAGGATGGCAATCTGCTTTTCCAGCGGCAGGGGCTGGTACTGGGGCTGCTTGAGGATCTCGACCAGGCGCTCACCGCGGGTGAGCTGCTTCTGGGTGGCCGCGTCCAGATCGGAACCAAAGGCGGCGAAGGCCTCCAGCTCACGGAACTGGGCAAGGTCCATACGCAGGGAGCCGGCCACCTGCTTCATGGCCTTTTCCTGGGCGGCGCCACCGACGCGGGAAACGGACAGGCCCACGTTGATGGCCGGGCGGATGCCCGCAAAGAAGAGATCGGGCTCGAGGTAGACCTGGCCGTCCGTGATCGAGATGACGTTGGTCGG
>JBKHBM010000035.1:0-37308 GCA_046542385.1 Desulfatibacillaceae bacterium
CGAGAAATGAAGCGCAACGCCGCAGATCGCGTTTTTCAACAGGCTGATAGGGCGGGAGATGGATTATTCTCGGGATGTATCCGATCCCCCCGAGGAGGAGGCGCATGTCAGACACGTACGTGGAGATTGCCCAAAAAATGGCCAGGGCCGAAAACGCCGTGGCCTTTACGGGCGCCGGAATCAGCACGGAAAGCGGCATCCCGGACTATCGAAGCAAGGGCGGCATCTGGAAAAAGTTCCAGCCCGTGTACTTCGACGACTTCATGTCCTCTCGGGACGCACGGGTGGAATACTGGCGCAGGAAGGCGGAGCTGTACCCGGAGCTCGCGGCGGCGAAACCCAATGCCGCGCACCGGGCGTTGGCCGACCTGCATGCGATGGGCCGGCTTTCCGCGGTCATCACCCAGAACGTGGACGGCCTGCACCAGGAGGCCGGCATCCCGGACGACGCGGTCATCGAGATCCACGGCAACACGCGCCGGGTGCGATGCATGACCTGCGACCGGCTGTACGCCCTGGACGAGGTGCACAAGAGGTGGGAGGGTGGCGACACGGCCCCGGAATGCTCCTGCGGCGGTTTCCTCAAGCCGGACACCATCTCGTTCGGCCAGTCCATGCCGGAACGGGCCCTGCAGCGCTCGGTAACGCTGTCAGAGGGCGCGGACGTCTTCGTGGTGGTGGGTTCGACCCTTTTGGTGCAGCCCGCCGCCAGCCTGCCCGGGTACGCATTGCGAAACGGGGCGTGGCTGGCCATCGTGAACCTGTCGGAAACGCCGTACGACAGCCACGCCCATGCGCTGGTGAACGAGTCCGCGGGCAGGGCCCTGCCCGCCGTGGCGGAAAAGGTCCGCGAGATTGTCGGAGGAGAATGAACGCTCCACGGATGGTCCGGGAAAAGTGCCGGTACAAGCCATGGCCGCGCACCGTCCCCGGTTACAGAGGCGGGACGGTAACGGATTCACCTCATGTGCCGGGTTGCCGCTGACCGGCCAAGTCATTTCTCCACAAAGGCCCGGGGCCTTTGGCGGGTCTTTTGAGGAAACCGGGGCAAGAAATGACTGCCTGCTGTGCGGATTAACCTCGCCTCACAGCTCCTCCGGTGGGAAGGCGACCACCTCGGATACGTCCGACGCCCCGGCAAACAGCATGACAAGCCGGTCAACGCCGAGGGCCATGCCCGCAGCCTCGGGCATATGGGCAAGGTCGCGCAAAAACGCGTCGGGCCAAGGCCCGGGGGGGCTCCCCCGGCCTGTCATCTCCTCTTGCTCGGCCAGAAAACGCGCCGCCTGCTCGTCCGGGTCGCACAGTTCGGAAAACCCGTTGGCCAGTTCCAGGCCACCGGCGTACAACTCCACGCGCTCCGCAATTTCCGGATCATCCGGCTTCCTTCGCGCCAAAGCGCCCTTTTCCACCGGATAGTCATGCAGGAACACCGGGGCCGGCCCGCCCAGGGCGGGCTCCACGGAAAACGCCATGGCCTCGTCGAAAACGCCCGCGGAAAGGGCCTGGGCAACGTCCGTGTCCGCATATCGGGCGAACGCTTCGGCCACCGTCATTCGGGGCCACGGAGGGGTGAGATCGAGGCCGGGAAGGCCTTGGGCAGGCAGGAGCCCGTCCCGTTGCAGCCGGTACCGGACGTGGGGCAGCAATTGCTCGCAGTCGTCCATGAGGTCCACATACGTCGCGTCCGCACGATACCATTCCAGCATGGTGAATTCCGGCAGGTGAAGGCGGCCCCGCTCCCCGCGCCGGAACACCCGGCACACCTGGAACAGGGCGGGACACCCGGCGGCCAGAAGGCGCTTCATGCAACTTTCCGGTGAGGTCCGCAGATACCAGTCGCCCGAGGGCACGGGGTCGATATGGGCTTCGGGAAGGGGCGCGGGCACGCGAACCGGAGTCTCCACCTCCAGGAAGCCGCGAGCCCGGAAGAAACCGCGGACCGCGTCCACCACGCAGGCGCGCAAGGCCAGGTTGTGCCGGATTCGGGCAAGGCGGGCAAGGCCCCCTCCATGCCCGGGGCTTTCGCCCATCTACTTCTTGACCCTGGTAACGTACTGGCCGGTCCTGGTGTCCACCTGGATCATCTCGCCCTCCTCGATGAAGGGAGGAACCTGGAGGGTGATCCCGGTCTGCACAGTCACGGGCTTGGTGTCGCCGGCAACGGAGTCGCCCTTGGCCCACGGCGCGGCCTCGGTGACTTCCAGTTCCACGAAATTGGGCAGGGTGATGCTTATGGGCCGTTCGCCCCAGAACAGGATGTCCGCCTCTATGTTGTCGATGAGAAAGTCCTTCGCGTCGCCGATCTGTTCCTCGGTGAGCATGACCTGCTCATAGGTGCCCAGGTCCATGAAGTAGTATTCGTCGTCCTGCTGGTAGGAGAACTGCATCTTCCGCTCGTTCATGCTGGCCTCCTCGAAGGACTCGCCGGAACGGAAGGTCTTGTCCAGGAGCTGGCCCGTAAGCATGTTGCGCATCTTGCACTTGTAGAAGGCCTGGCCCTTGCCCGGTTTGACGAAATTCACCTCCGTGAGGACATAGGGGTCCCCGTCGATGAGTATCTTGGAGTTCTTTCTCAGGTCACCTACGTTGATCATGGATTCCTTCTCCCGTGCTGTATTGATGCCAGCCGAAGCCCTGCCCAGGAAGCCGGCTGTCGGTTTTGCAAGTCCGTTTTCACGGGGCGTCTCGCCCCGGCGCATTGTTAAACGATTTGGACGCTGGTGTCAATTTCCTGAAACCGTGGTTCCTGAAACCGCGGGCGGCCTCGACTAACGCAGGTGCGGAAAAGAGACCCGGCGTCCGTACCCGGGAACGCCGGCCGAGCCTTGACGCCGCGGACGCACCGCATGGGGCTTGCCGTGGTGCACGACGAAAAGCGCCCTCCCCGGTCCTTTGGGAAGGGCGCTCCGTATGATGCGGGGAAAACCCGTTTGGGGCTGCCCGCGTGTTCGGGTGCCGATATCGCGGATGGATCAGGCGCGGGCCTTGGTCAGGATGTTGTCCGCCCACTCCCTGGCGTCCTTGAGGTCCGCCTCGTCCGGGTGGGTGGACGCGCTGGAGGCTTCCTCGGCCCATGCCTTGAACTCGGGGTTCTTGAGCGCGGAGTCGATAACGGCCTGGGGGACCTTTCCCCTGCAGCCGAAGGAGCCCAGCACCCTGGAACCCTGGGGCAGGCTGCCGGCATACTCGAAGGCGGTGCGCGCAAGGGGACCGCCGCGAAGGCTTCCATGAGTCGCGAAGATGCCCACCTTCCTGCCGGCGGGGAGGCCTTTCAAAAAGGCCGCGGCCTTGCCGGGCACGGAATTTCCCTTTACCGGGAAGCCGACGTAGACCAGATCCCAGGCGCCCGCATCCTTGACCTCGTCGATGGGGGCGATGTTCTTTTCCACCTGCTCCAGTCCGTCGTGAATAGCCTCAGCCACCTTTTTCGTGTTTCCGGTTTCCGAATAGTACGTTACCAGGACTTTCATCATGCCCTCCTTGGGTGCTTGTCGTTTTGTCCGGATGTGTAGCAAACATACAGGGCGAATTGCAAGGAATTTGTCCAAACTCCGCCGTATCGGGCGGCCTTTGAAGATCCTCCCGCGCGTTTTTCCATGGGCTGACAATGCCCCGGCCCGGATCAGGCCTGGCCGGTCCTTTGCTTGACGAACTGCCGGTTGGCCCGCCGCATGGCGTCGCACAAGGCTTCCACGTCCACGGGTTTTTCGAGATGCTCGAAGCAACCCAATTCCTCGCAGTCCCGTTTGCCGTGGTCCGCGCCGTGGGCGGACAGGACGATGACCTGCACGTCGGGATGCTGCTCCCTGATCAGCCGCAGCACTTCCTCGCCGTCCATGTCCGATATGTCCATGTCCAGCACCACGATCTCGGGGGCGTCCTCCCTGAAGAAGTTCAACGCCTGTGCGCCGTCGTAAACCACGGCGGCCCCTATACCGCGGGCGTGAAGGCGATCGGAGAGTTCCCTGGCAAAGGCCTGCTCGTCGTCCACCAGCAGCACCTTGCCCGGAGTCTCGAAATCTATCTTGTGATAGGCCTGCACGGATTCGGCCTCGTCCGGACACTCCAGCCGCGTTTCCCGTATTCCGTCCACACCGGCAATGGCAGCGCGCATGTCCTCGAGAACCATGTCCGGCGCGGGTACATGTCGTTCGGTACGCAGGCGCAGCACCCCGTCCTCGCAAACCGCTTCCACGGTATGCCCGGCCGCGGCCAGCGCGGCCTCGGCCTCTGCCCCCGCCACGAAATCCGTCGCGGCCCTGGCCATGTCGGCCGAAAATTTTCGACGGTCCCGGATGGATTCAACCAGTTGTTCGATGGCCTGTTCGGCGTCCTGCTGGTCGATCCGGATTACAAGGTCGTACAGGTCCGGGTCCCACGGGTTTTCGTCGGAAACGGTCTCGCTCCAGGCAAACGCGGCCTCGTCCGAGCGCTTGACGACCTGCCGCGCCTCCCCTTCCCGCATGTCTTCAGCCTGTTTTGCCCGGCGCACGCGTTCATCCTGCCGGGACAACAGGCACACCTTGAGGGCGTCGGCAAGCCCGGAAGGCACGAGTTGGGCCGTGAGGCCCAGCAGAACGGCATTGCCCCGGGCAACCCTGCGCGCCGCGCAGGCCCGCAAAAACGATATGCAGCGCTCCCGCTCCCTGGTGTACCGGTCGAACGCGGAGGCCCGTCCCTCCAGGGTCCGGACCAGGACCGCCCGGTCCATGCCGTAAACCGCCCCCGCCTCGTCCAGCAGGGTTCTGTCGTCCACCAGTTCATACCCCAGTTCGTCGGCGACGCGGCTCGCCACCTTCTCCGCCTGGCAGTAGGCCCCGGCGAAAATGCTTATTGCGGACATGATGTCTCCGGTCCCGCCCCGATATCCCGAAAGAGCGGAAAGATAACCGGCGCCGGTTTCAGCACGCCGTCGAACAGCCTACATATAGGCTTTTTGAGGCATGGTCAATCCGCCTGTTGAAAAACCGGCCCCGAAGCCGGCGACTCCGGTCCCGGATTTCCCCGGACCGCGAGCTCCCCGGAAAGCACTCTTCCCGTTTTTCGGCCCCAACCGCACAGGCCACGACGGCAGGATACCAGAAAAACGGTTCCAGTCACACCCGGAGAGTGCAATCCGTCAGAGCAAAGCAAGTAGAGCATCCACAGCAGCGCGTTGAATAACTCGAAATCTTCAGCCTGTTCAAAAACGATGAGATGCAAGGCGCGCGAATTTCGAGGAACAAGGCGTACTTATGGTACGCCGCACTGATGAGAAGTGAAGCGCAACGCCGCAGATCGCGTTTTTCAACAGGCTGATAGCGCACACCACTCCGGTCCGGGATGTCTTGACCCGAATCCGTGACGGATACAGGAGGACAATCCAGTCGGCACTCATTTATTTACCCGCGTCAGCCCCGGTTCCCTTTCGCCTCCATAATCTTTTTCGCCTTCTCCTTGAGAGCGGCCTTTCGCACCTTCATGGTGGCGGTGAGGGGCAGGTCGTCCACGAACCGGATGTACATGGGATACTTGTATTTGGCCACCTTGCCCTGCAAAAAGTCCCGAATCTCCTTTTCGCTCACCTCCTGGCCGGTCAACGGCTGGATGAAGGCCATCCCGGTTTCGCTCCATTTTTCGTCCGGCACGCCCACGATGGCGGCGTTTGCCACCTTGGGATGGGTGACGATGACCTTTTCGATTTCCGCGGGGTACACGTTCTCGCCGCCGGAACGGTACATGTCCCTGGCGCGGTCCACGATGTACAAAAAGCCCTCTTCGTCCATGTATCCGAGGTCGCCCGTGTTGAGCCTGCCGTCCACCAGCACCTCCCGGGTCTTTTCCGGAAGATTCCAGTAGCCGCTCATCACCGTGGGCCCCCTGGCCATGATTTCGCCGATCTCGCCCGGCGGCAGGGGATTGCCCCTGGCATCCTGGACCCAAATCTGCACGAAGAAGCCGGGCCGCCCCACGGAACCCATCTTCCGCTGGATGTCCTCTTTGGGCATGACCGTCATGGCGCTGCACTCGGTCTGGCCGAAGCCCTGCTGCATGTACAGCCCGCGTTTGGCCAACTCGTCGAACAGATGTTTCGGCGTGCGTTCGCCCCCGCCCACCACGGAATGGACCGAGGCGGTGTTCACCTGGTCGAGCTTGCCGCTGTCCAGGATGAACCGCCACATGGTGGTGAGGGCGAACACCACGTTGGCCCGGTACTTCTCGATGTCCTCGGCGAACTGGTTGGGGTCGAACCCGGCGCGCATGATCATGGTGGTGCCGCCCATGATGGAGGGGGTGGCGACGATGAACAGGCCGCCGGAATGGAACAGGGGCAGCTGGGCCAGAACCACGTCGTCCGGCCCGCCCCGGGTGTACAGGGCCACCTGCATGTTCTTGAAGTACGTCTGCCCGTGGGACAGCACGGCCCCCTTGGGCGCGCCCGTCACGCCGGACGTGTACACGATGGCCAGCGGATCCTCCATGTACACGTCCTCCGTGGGTTCGGGCTCCGTCTCCGGCATGCCGGACACCACGGCCGCGTAATCCCCGGCCCATTCCGGGCAACCGGGAAGACCGGGCATGATGCCCTTCATGTACACGTACTTGTCCGCATCCACGGGCAGGCTGCCCCGGATGGTGTCCACGTTGGCGAGAAAGGCGTCCTGGAAAACGCACATTCTGGCCTGGCAGTCGTTGATCTGGTAGTCCAGTTCCGGGCCAACCAGGCGCCAGTTCAGTGGAACCAGGACGATGCCCAGCTTGGCGCAGGCAAAGTAGACCTCCAGATACTCCGGGCAGTTCAGGGACAGGATAACCAGCCGGTCGCCCTTATTCATCCCCTGGCTGTTGAGGTAGTGGGCGAATCGGTTGGCTCCGCGGTTCAGGTCCGAAAAGGTGTACGGCTGGTCCTCGAAGATGACCGCCGACTTGTTGGGAGTGGATAGTGCGCGTTTGTGGATGAT
Organism: Desulfatibacillaceae bacterium; assembly: GCA_046542385.1. GTDB lineage: Bacteria > Desulfobacterota > Desulfobacteria > Desulfobacterales > Desulfatibacillaceae > JBKHBM01. The sequence goes on from JBKHBM010000035.1 coordinate 6,945, forward strand.
CTTGCCGACATCCCAGGGAACGGACATGGTGCTTCCCCCTTTTTCGTTGGCCCGGCTGGTGCGCCGGGACGTTGGTAACGGCCGGCAGCGGGGCGGACTGGTGCGGTAGGCAAAGCCGCGGCCGTGCCGGTGGAGATATCCATGCATTGTCCGAATCGCGGGTCGGATTCGGGAGCGATGTTTTCGCCAGGGGAACGATGTCGATTGGTGGGCAGTGAGGTTACCCGGTTGGCGTGTTCGTGTCAAGGTTGCTTTTACGTTCGTAAAAAGGAGTGCCGGACACGGGCCCGCCCACCTCCACATGACTACCTGCACTCGCTGTTTGACTGCCCCGCCGCTTTGGGGTAGCCTGCCTTTCCGATCCCCCAACCAGGAGGCCGCCCTGCGCACCGATCCGCCAGCCCATGAGGAACAGGCCGCCGGGAAAGCCCCGGCGAATCCCCACCGTCGTTGGTTCTACGTGGCGATGGCGGTTGCCACGGCCGCCGTGACCGCGGCGCTGCTTGCGTCCACGGGCGACGTCGGGCAATTTCTGGCCCTGTTCACCCGTGTAGACATGCGCTTTGTGGCGGCAGCCATTCTGCTGTTGTTTTCGGGCATCACCCTGCGCGCCCTGCGCCTGGCCTCGGCAATGTGGCGGCCCTCCCGTGTTGTGGAGATGATTCCGCTGATTTCCCTGCACCAGTTCATCGCGTTTTTGCTTCCCAGCCGCCTCGGAGAACTGAGTCTGCCCGTGCTGCTGAAAAGGCGCTATGGCACGGGCTACTCCCAGGCGGCGGGACTGCTCATGGTGGTGCGCCTGTACGACGTCCTGTGCGTGTTCGCCTATGCCGGGATCACCGGTTTCTTCGTGCTGGAAGAACGCCTGGCGTTTTCCGCCAGGCTTGCCATCCTGGCCGCCGGAATCGGCGCGCTGTGCGTCATGACCGGGTTCCCGGCACTGCATGGGCGGATACATGGCAGGTTTTTCGGCAATGGCAGGGCCCCGGCCTCAACTCCGGGCAGGCTTTTTGGGTTGCTTGCCACCCTGTCCGAGGGCATGCGGTTCGCCCGGGGCCATCATGCCGGAGTCTGGATACCGGCAACAAGTCTGGCGGTCTGGGCCTGCGTGTTCGGCGCCTGCTGGGCCGCGGCGCGCGCCATGGGGCTGTCAGCCTCGGTTTTCGAGACAGTGCTGTCCGGCGCGGCGGCCACCTTCTCCGGGTTTCTGCCGGTGAACACCCTTGCCGGTGTAGGGACTTATGAAACCGCCTGGGCCGTGGTCATTCTGGAGTTCGGCGCGGACTGGGACCTGGCCCTGGCCTCCGGGTTTCTGCTCCACGGCCTTAGCATCCTGTCCACGATCCTGTACTTCGGAATCGCCATGTCTGCGCACAGGGTTTTCAGGGCCTGAAAACCGGTCCCTGAATCCGTGAGCGGTCTCAGGTGGTGCGGAGGCAAGGAAGAGACCTGCCGGAACCCTCATGCACCCACAGATTCTGCTGAGGAGGCAAGGTTTTTTCAATATTTTCGTCACGGATGCAGGCGGTCGTGACCGCCGGGCAAAGCCGGTCTCCCGGACCCGTAGCCCAACGGATTTGTCCATTCGTTGTTTTCCGGGCCTGTACAACTCCTTTTCCGGCATGTATGATTCGGCCGTTTCCTTGATGGAGGCGACCGGCAATACCTCACATGAAACCTCGTTTCACCCTATCTTGACGGTTCGGGAGCACCATGCTGAAACGCGCCGTAATTCCGCTGGGTTTGAAGGAGCCATTGCACAAGGTCCTGTCCATGGCGCGATGCACCAGGAGTTTCGGCACCGAGGAACTGCTCCTGGTGCACGTGCTGTCCAGCCACTCCCCCAAGGCCCTTACCCGTCGTGAGGAGCAGTTGAAGACCTACGCCGACGCTCTTGTCGGGGAAGGGTTCACCGTACGGTCCCGGTTCCGGACGGGGCAACCCGTGCCCGAGATCCTGACAGCCGCGGATTCCCTGGAGGCGGACTACCTCGCCCTTGCCTGGGACCGGCAGGGGGTCCTCAAGCGTGCACTGATGGGCAGCATCCAGGAGGACGTCCTGCGCCTGACCCGGGTTCCCGTGTACGTGCACAAGTCCAGGGACCTCCTGGACAGGAAAACCAGCCTGGACGCGGTGTTGTATGCCACGGACTTCAAGTCCACGGACGCCAAGGTCATGCCGTACCTCGTGGACTCGGATTTCGCCGCGGAAACGCTGTACCTGCTGCACGTGGGAGAACGCGCCCCCGATCCGGACACCGAAGCGATGCGGCGGGAGAGGGCGCTGAAGAACCTGGAGCGCCTTGCCGGGCAATGCCGCCACGCGTACACCGAGGTCATCCCCCTGGAGGCGGTTGGGCCCACCAACAAGGTCATCGTGCGCCAGGCGCATCGCAACAAGGTGGACCTCGTGGTTCTGGGCAAGGCGGACAGCGTCCATCCGTTGCGCCAGATCATCGGCTCGACCGCGGAGGCCATTCCCAACCGGGTCCGGTGCTCTGTTTTCCTGGTTCCCTCGATCCGCAAAAGGAGGCCTTCCACGGACCATGAGCCGACTGAACAATAACCTGGTCTTCGCCGTTTCCCTGCTGATCGTCCTGCTCCTGGTGGGCTGGGGACTACTTCGTCCGGACGGACTGGCAGCCTTCAGCGCCGCGGCCCACAAGGGCATCATCCAAAACTTCGGCTGGTTCTACCTGGTCACCGCCTTCCTGATGCTTTTGTTCGCCGTGTTGCTGGCGTTCTCCAAATACGGCCACATCAAGCTGGGCAAGGACCATGAACGTCCCAGGTACACCTATTTCGGCTGGTTCAGCATGCTGTTCGCCGCGGGCATGGGCATCGGCCTGATCTTCTGGTCCGTTGCCGAACCCATGAGCATCTACCTGAACCCTCCCATGCACGTGGCCGGGGCGACGCCGGAAGCGGCGGAATTCGCCATGGCCCACAGTTTCTTCCATTGGGGATTGCAGCCGTGGGCCATCTACATCGCCATGAGCCTCGCCATCGCCTATTTCTCGTTCCGCAGGGGCATGCCGCCCCTGGTCTCCTCCTGCTTCTATCCGCTTCTGGGAGACCGCATTTACGGACCGGTGGGATATCTCATCGACATCCTCACCGTGTTCGCCACCATCTTCGGCATCGCCACGTCGCTGGGCCTTGGCGCGCTGCAGATCAACAGCGGCCTGGGCGAGGTGTTCGGTCTGTCCACGGATTTTTCCACAACACTGGCCATAATCGCCGTGGTGACCGTACTGTTTCTGATCTCCTCCATGAGCGGGCTGGACAAGGGCATCCAGATCCTGTCCAAGGCCAACATCATGCTGGCCCTTCTTCTTCTGCTGTTCATGCTGATACTGGGCCCCACGACGTACATCTTCAACGTGTTCACGTCCACCCTGGCGGATTACCTCTCCTCCCTGCTCAACATGAGCCTGTCCACCAATCCGTTCAAGGACGTGGCGTGGACGGCGGACTGGACCCTGTTCTACTGGGCGTGGTGGATCGCGTGGTCTCCGTTCGTGGGCCTTTTCGTGGCCAGCATCTCCCGGGGCCGGACCATCCGGGAGTTCATCCTGGGCGCCCTGCTCACGCCCACCCTGCTCACGTTCTTCTGGTTCGCGGTGTTCGGCGGCTCGGCCTTTCACCTGGAGATGAACCAGGGGACGGACATAGCCCGGGCGGTGGCGGAAAATCCCTCGGTGGGCATGTTCCGGCTGTACGAGCACTTCCCCCTGTCCGGGGTGCTGACCCTGGTCACGGTGCTTCTGCTCGGGGTGTTTTTCGTGACGTCGGCGGATTCGGCCACGTACGTGCTGAGCATGATGACGTCCAACGGCGATCTCACTCCCCCCACGGCCAAGAAGATAGTCTGGGGGCTCACCGTGGCCTCCACCTCCGCCATCCTCCTGTTCTCGGGGGGCCTGGAGGCCCTTCAGCGCATGGCCATCGCGGCCGCCCTGCCGTTCGCGTTCATCATGCTGCTCCTGTGCCGGAGCCTCATGAAGGGGCTGAGCTGGGAAGTGAGGGAAGGGGAGAGCGGTTGGGGGAGCAGGGATTGATGTCAAAGGCGCAGGAGGAATGACGATAATGGAACAAAAGGACGACATGGGCATATTGGATCGCCTGGAACCGGCGGAGATGGCCGGGGTTCTCCGGCATCTCATGCGGCGCCACCCGGAACTGCGAGCGGAAGCGGCGGACATCGCCCGCACCATACTGGAAGACGTGGATATCGCTGAAGTGGCCGGGGCGGTGGAACACGCGCTTACCTCCCTGGATGCATATGACCTTTCCCAGCGGACGGGGGGGCATCGCTACGGATATTCGGAGCCGACCCAAGCTGCATGGGAACTGTTGGGAGAGGCGGTCGAACAGTTTCGTAAACAAATGCATCGTCTCCACGAGGCAGAGTTTGCGGACGCGGCCGAAAAGTATTGCGCGGGAATCCTTGCGGGGCTGGTCAGAGCGAGGGACTACAAGGGAGACGGCGTTCTTGCATGGGCGTCGGATTTCCCGGAGGAAGAAGATTCCGATTGCATGTCTCGATTCATGGGATTGTATCCCCTGGAGCAAAGCAGGGCCGCGCAGCAAAGAGTCATAAAGATGGTGCAAGACCTGTTTCCGGAGTACGACAATTATTCCGGCGCCGCTTCGGATGAACTGGCAGGACTCCTGGCCGAGGCCCGGGCGGCCAAAAGGAACCGCGATGGATGAAGCGCGACTCATTGAGAAATTGAGGATGATCGAGGCGCTTCTCGCCGGAGTGCCTCCCGGGGGCGAGCGTGAGGCTGCGGAGCAGGCCAGGGAGCGCATTCTGGAGCGGCTTCGTCGGTCCCGGGAACTGGAGCCCCCCGGGGAGTTCCGTTTCACCATGGCGGACATGTGGTCGAGAAAGGTGTTCGTGGCCCTGTTGCGCCGCTATGGTATCCAGCCGTACCGCTACAGCGGGCAGAGATACACCACGGTCATGGCAAGGCTCCCTAAAAGTTTCGTGGACGAGATACTGTGGCCCGAGTTCCAGGAAATCTCGGATACTCTGGAAATGTTCTTTTCGGACATCACGGACCGCGTCGTGCATGAAGTGGTCCACCAGGACAGCTCCGAAGCCCGGGTCGTGCCCAGGCAAAGGCGGATTCCCGGGGATCTTCGGGATGAAGGGCCAAAGCCCGGGGCCGGACCCGAAAAGCCGGCCCCGAAGACTGCTTCGCAGCAGGCGGATGGAAACCCCTCGCCGTCTTCCGGCGGAAAAGGATTGGGAAGCGGTGGTGGGAAGAAGGGCAAAAGGAAGAAGAAAAAGAAGAAGCGATAATGGTCGGGATACCATTTTGACGTGAGGTACGAGAGATGAAGAAGAACAAGGGCGGCAAAAAGAACACGAAAGGGACTAACAATAGCAGGAAAACAAAAGCAACAACCAGGAAGTCGGCCACTGGCAGAGCCATCCCTTTGAAATCCGGGGCAAATGCGCCGGGTGTGTTCGAAGACCATGCTATTGATCCCCTGGCCCAGGCTCAGGACCTGATGTTCGACGCTTTCGAGGCGCCTACCCGGAAGCAGGCACTGGCGCTGGCCCGAAAAGCCCTGTCGATTTGTCCGGATTGCGCCGACGCCCACACGTTTCTGGCCAAGAACGCGGCGAAAAGCACCGAAGAGGCCATTGAAATGCTTGGCGAGGCCGTTGCCGCCGGTGAACGGGCATTGGGGAAAGAGGCGTTCAAGGAATTGGAAGGGCATTTCTGGGGCCATATCGAGACACGGCCCTACATGCGCGCCCGCGGCACCCTCGCCGACACCCTGTATACCTCCGGAAAGGTGGAGGAGGCCGCCGGGCACTATCAGGACATGCTTCGATTGAATCCGAACGACAACCAGGGAGTCCGCGATCAGTTGATGCACTGTTTTATAGCACTCGACCGCGACGAGGACGCGGAGCAATTGTTCACCAGGTACGAGAGGGACCCCCTGGCCGTATGGCGGTACTCGAGAGCCCTGCTCGATTTTCGCAAGCACGGAGACACGGCTCGCTCCAATGAATCTCTGAAAGCCGCGCTCGGGCAGAACCCCCACGTGGCTTCCTTCCTCTTGGGGAAAAAGAAGCTCCCCAAAACGTTACCGACATACCACGGTTTCGGAGATGAGAACGAAGCAGTGTGTTATGTTCACGAGAGCCTGGAGTTATGGCGGGATACTCCTGGAACACTTGCATGGCTGAAGTCCGTGGCCGAACGGACATGAGAATGGACTCCGGATTCATGAACGGCTTTCGGCCCGCTGCTCACACCCCGGCCACGGCGCCGACGATGACCGCATAACGCAACGCCTTGCCCGCCACCACCCACGCGCAAAACACGGCGAGGCGGACCCGCAATACGCCGGCGGCCACGGTGAGCGGGTCGCCGACAACGGGCAGCCAGGCAAAAAACAGGACCGGCGAGCCCCACCTGCTGAAGATGTTACCGGCGCGCGCCAGGGCGCCGGTATCCACGCGCACCCACCGGGAGAGTATGCAATCCGCGCCGTACAGGCCCACGTAGTAGTTCACCACCGCTCCCAGGCTGTTGCCCGCAGTCGCCACGACAAACACCCAGGCCGGGGAAAAGCCCGAGGCGGCCATGATTCCCACGGCGGCTTCAGACCCCAGCGGCACCAGGGTCGCGGCGCAGAAGCTCAGGGCGAACAGGCCGGCATAGCCGAATTGGAGCCAGAGATCGGGTGTTTCCATGGTGTTGTGCCGGGGCGTTGTTGTGTTGACAGTTAAATGAGAATGATTATCGTTTTCTTGGCGAGGCCGACAGTCCTCTACTCGATTCCGCCAAAACGGCGGGGAGGTGACACATGAAAACATCATTCCACGATTTCATCAACAAGGTCACCGAAAGATTCAAGGGCGAAATCGCCGACAACCCGGCGTATCTCCTTGAGTTCGACATCGGCGCCGAGGCGGGCAAGCTCGGCTTCGAGGACATTCACGAAGAGTACCGCAACGTGACCGGGTTCGTGCCGCTCAAGCACGCCGTTCCCGGAATGAAGGTCATGTTCGACGGACGGGGCTTCGGCGACTACGCCCAGTTCGACTCGGGCGTGGTGGTTCCGGGCTACGTGGCGCGCGAGACCGGCCTTCCTTCCCATGCGTTCGCGCCGGACGTCGCCATGGTGAGAATATTCGCCTGACAGCGGTGTCGAAAATGACAAACAAGTGCGCATGGTCCTCGAAGGAATGCTGTTGTGGAGGGCCATGCGCAGCGGCCGGAAATGAGACGAGCGGCCGGTGCGGCACGGCCGAAACGCGGCATGGTACGAATTACACCCGGTCGGGGATTCTTCCCGCGGAAATGCGTGGGAGGAGGAGAGAAACCGCGCGACCGGGACCCCAATTCAAAAGAGCCCCGGTCGCGTTTTGTCCGTCAATCGTCATGCCATGAATCCGGCGTCGTCATCGGGCCTGGCGGGCCGGCCTCCGCGTTCCGCCGGAGCGGCCGTTTCCGACCTGTTTGGGTCGGAAGGTGGGGCGCTTTCCGGGACCCGATCCCGGGTTTTTCGCGGGAGCCTGGGTTCCGTAATTGAACCCGTCCACCCTGCGGGATTCCACAGGGCCGCCCAGCAGCCTGGAGATGGCGCTGACCATGGCCTTGTCCTCATTGGTGACCAGCGTGTACGCGCAGCCTTCGCAAGAGGCGCGGCCCGTCCTGCCGATACGATGGATGTAGGCGTCGGAGGTGTCGGGTACGTCGAAGTTGATCACGTGGGACACCCGGGTCACGTCGATGCCCCGGGCGGCGATGTCCGTGGCCACCATGACCTTGTACGCGCCGGAACGGAAACCGTCCAGCGCGGCCTGGCGTTTGCCCTGGCTCAGGTTGCCCTGCAGGCTGGTGGACCTGTATCCGGCCCTGGCCAGTTTTTCACCAAGCCGTTTGGCCCGATGCTTGGTCCGTGTGAATACCAGGACGCTCCGGGTTTCCGTGGCCCTGAGGATTTCGAGCAGCAGGTCCGTCTTCTGGTGCTGCGCCACGGGATACATGGCATGGCTCACGGTTTGCGCCGGCGCGGGATTCCCTACCTGCACGGTTTTGGGGTCCCGGAGGAGCTCCTTTGAGAGGTTGCGGATTTCCGCCGGCATGGTGGCTGAGAACAAAAGGTTCTGCCTGTTTACGGGCAGCTTCGCCAGAATCCTGCGAATGTCCGGCAGAAAGCCCATGTCCAGCATCATGTCAGCTTCGTCCAGAACCAGCACGTCCAGTTTCGAGAAATCCACGTTGCCCCGGTTCATGTGGTCCAGCAGCCTGCCCGGGCAGGCCACCACGATCTGGGACCGGCGAAGGGCGGCCGCCTGGGGGGCGATCCCCACGCCGCCGTACACGCTCACGCTCTTCAGCCCCGTCTTTTTGCCCAGGGTGACCACGTCGCGGCGGATCTGTTCCGCCAGCTCCCGGGTAGGGGCCAATACCAGGGCGCGTACCTTGTTGCGGGGTCCGGACATGAGCCGGTGCAGGATGGGCAGCACGAATGCCGCCGTCTTGCCCGTGCCGGTCTGGGCCAGGCCCATGATGTCGCGGCCGGCCATGACCTCGGGGATGCCCTGGACCTGTATGGGTGTGGGTGTGTCGAAGCCGGTGGCCTTTACGCCGGCGGCCACCGCTTCATGCAGTTTGAAATCAGAAAAATCCATTCAGTTACGTTGTCCTTGCCGGACGCCGTTGCCGGCGTCCAAATATGCGGGACGCGATTTCCGACCACGCGCGCACCAATGCGCGATTCGCGTCAAAATCGCCTGTCGGAGAAGTGTCCCGGAGGCTGTTGCGCCCTGCCGGAAAGTCGATCCGAATGTCCCATGGGAATGAAAAAAGCCCCGGAAGAATTCCGGGGCTCGAGAAAACCTTTTCAACCGGGAATTGTTAACCAGGGACAATATGACACGATTTGGGTGCCCCGTCAAGGGTGGGACGGGAAAAATTGCGGATTTTTTTGAAAATATTGCCGCGCCCCTCTTCCGAAGCAAAGCCGCGGAGAAAAATGCCGCGTGGGGTTTCGCCCTCGTCACGCACCGCCCACCCAGGACGGGGACCGGTACCCATACGAACCGGTAACAAGCCGGGCCGCGCCTCCCTCCTGGGGACGCGGCCCGGCTTCTTCCACCTCATGGTCGTGTCGTCACCACTTTCCGGTCTCCACCAGCTCTTCGAAAAACGCGGAATCCACGACCCGTTCATAAAACACCGGATGCACGGGGCGCAAGGCCCGGGGAGGGGCAGGAACGCCCCGGATCGCGCTCTCAACGGGCTGTTATCAGCCTGTTGAAAAACGCGATCTGCGGCGTTGCGCTTCATTTCTCGTCAGTGCGGCGTACCATAAGTACGCCTTATTCCTGGAAATTCGCGCGCCTTGCATCTCATCGTTTTTGAACAGGCTGCCATTTTCGAGTTTTTCAACGGGCTGTTATGCGTTGAACGACTCCTCGTGCATGTCCACGATGGCGCTGTCGCCCGCGCTGATGGCGTCGAACATGCCCATGGTCATGGGCAGGATCGTATTGATGAAGTACCGCGCCGTCTTCAGCTGCCCGTCATAGAAGGCGCCGTTCTTGTTCTTTTTGATCTTCTTCTCGCGTTCCTCGCCTTCAAGGTCGCCCGCGATCTTTTCCAGCTTCGGCGCGGCCACGGTGGCCCGCCACAGGAGCATCCACGCCATGCACACGTCGCCCATGGCGTCGAGAAAGGGCTTGGAGTGGGAAAACGCGGTCTTCATCTTCTCGGACATGGCCATGGTGCCGAGATTCATGGCGGTCTCGCCCAGCTTGGCGCCAGCCTGCTCCAGCTTGGCGGCCAGGTCTTCCAGTCCCGGAATGGCCTTGGCCTCGCCGGCCACGCGGTTGATCTCGTTCAAAAAGCTCATGAACACCGCGCCCTTTTTCATGGCCAGCTTGCGGCCCAGAAGGTCCATGGCCTGGATGCCGTTGGTTCCCTCGTAGATGGAGTTGATCTTGCTGTCCCGCAGGATCTGCTCGATGGGGTAGTCGCGGGTGTAGCCGTAGCCGCCGTAGCACTGCAGGGCCTGCACGATGGCGTCAAAGCCCTTGTCCGAGCAGTAGGACTTGATGATCGGGGTCAACAGGTCCACGAAGCCCTGGTACTTCTCCCGCTCCTCGTCGCTCTGGGTGGTGGCCACCTTGTCGAAGCAGAAAGCGCCGAACAGGATCAGGCTGCGCATGCCGTCGACATGGGCCTTCATCCACATGAGCATGCGACGCACGTCCGGGTGGCGGATGATGGACACGGTCTCGGCGTTCGGGTTCATGAAATCCTGGATGTCCTTGCCCTGCTTGCGCTCCTTGCAGTAGTTCACCGCGTACAGGTAGGCCGTGCTGGCGTTGCAATGTCCGATGGCGCCCACGGCCAGGCGTGCCTCATTCATCATGTAGAACATGACCTTGAGGCCCTTGTTCTCCTCTCCCAGAAGCGTGGCCTGGCAGGCGCCCTTCTGGCCGAAGGCCAGCTGGCAGGTTGCGCTGCCGGAAAGGCCCATCTTGTGCTCGATGCCGGTGCAGACCACGTCGTTGTGTTCGCCTAGGCTGCCGTCGTCGTTGACCCGGTACTTGGGCACGAGGAACAGGCTGATGCCCTTGGTGCCGGCCGGGGCGCCCTCGATACGGGCCAGGACCGGGTGCACGATGTTGGGAGCCAGGTCGTGGTCGCCGTTGGTGATGAATATCTTGTTGCCCGTGAGCAGGTACGTTCCGTCGCCCTGGGGCACGGCCGTGGCGGTGAGCGCACCCAGGTCGCTGCCCGCCTCGGGCTCGGTCAGCACCATGGTGCCCGTCCATTCGCCGGAATACAGCTTCCTGAGATACAGTTCCTTCTGCTTGTCCGTGCCGAAGATCTCGACCATCTTGGCCGTGCCGTGCCCGGCGAGGCCGTAGGCGGCAAACGCGAAGCTGGCGCCGATGATGTACTCGAGACCCGCCTGGCCGATCACGTGGGGGAAGCCCTGGCCGCCGACCTCCGGGTCCTCGGTCATGGCGATCCACTCGCCCTCCTTGAGAAGCTCGTAGGGGCGGTGGTAGCACTTGGGCGCGAAAACCTGGTTGTTCTCCCAGCGCGCCGGGTCCTCCTCGTCGCTGGGCTGCAACGTGGGCAGGATTTCCTTGACCGCGAAGTTGCGCGCCTCGTCCAGCACCAGGCCGAAAACCTTCTTGTTGAATTCGCCGTACTTTTCCGTCTTGCAAAGCTCCTCGACTCCCAGTTGCTCGTAGAGCACGAAGTCGATGTCCCTGCGGTCAGCAATTACTTGTGCCATGTCTAACCCTCTCTTTTTTCAAGGCCGTTGCAAGCGGCATTCGCCAACTCCGCCTGTAACAGGGCCTCCTGGTCGCCGTCTGTCAAACGGCCTGTTACGATGCTCGCGTGTTGTGGGGCGCGAGCCGTTCACCATGAGATGTTTTCCCCGGACAACCGCCGATAATCATTTTGGAATTACCGCTTCGGGTGCAGCCCCTCCTGGCTTGTCGCGAGCAAAACCCTTCCGCCGAGTCCAGCCTGCATAGCATAAAAAGTCAGGGTGTACAATGCTTGGCGGGGCATTCTCGAACTTTGTTCGGGGATGACTTGCTTTTGCTTTTTCCCATGGATCGACCACGACGAAATCGGAGCAAACAGGTAGGAATTCGCGGCCGGGCCTTGCCGGAACCCTGGCCGACAGGCTGCGCGAATCGGTGGAAACGCCCCTATCAGCCCGTTGAAAAACTCGGAATTGGCAGCCTGTTCAAAAACGAGGAGATGCAAGGCGCGCGAATTTCGAGGAGTAAGGCGTACTTACGGTACGTCGCATCGACGAGAAATGAGGCGCAACGCCGCAGATCGCGTTTTTCAACAGGCTGCTATCTGGCGGATTCCGGAACCCCGGTCATCCGCAGCACAGCCAGGGAGTCCGGGCCCGAGCCCGCTACCGCCGCAAGGCCCGCCCTGGTGGACACGGACACCTCCAGCGTGCCGTCGGGAACCTCCACTTCCGGCGAGTCCACGGGTTCCAGCACTCCGAAAACACCGGCCGTGGGAGAGAGAGCGCGCCGGCCATCCGGGAAAAGGGCGAATCCGGCGGCCCGGCCGTCGCCGGCCATGGCCACGCGGACGAACCCGCCGTCCCGGGCCTCGTACACCCTGACGACACCGTCCTCCCCGGCGGTGAGCACGTGTTTGCCGTCCGGGGTGAACGCGCAGTCCAGCACCGGCCCCTTGTGCCCGTACAGCACCCTCGCGGTCTGTCCGGTCGCCAGGTTCCACAGCCTGGCCGTGCCGTCCGCGCTGGCCGATACGGCCCTGTCCCCGTTCGGGGAAACGGCGGCCGCGATCACCGCGTCCCGGTGCCCCTCGAGCCTCAGCAACTCGACCCCGGTCGCCGTGTCCCAGATTCGGACGGTGTTGTCCAGGCCCGCGGTTATCAGCCTTTCGCCGTCCCCGGAAAAGCGGATGTCGTACACCAGGGATTCGTGCCCGACAAGGGGATTGGGGGCGTTGTCCCCGCAGAGATTCAAGACCCTGGGCGCGGAGTCGGCGAACAAGCCCGCCACGCCGATCACGCACCCGTCCGGTGAGAGCGCCGCGGCGGTGAGTTTGGGTGCTGCCTGTCCCTCCGAGGCGCTGTACAGGGTGTCGACCGGAAACAGGGAACTGGCGTCGTACAACCTGACTTCAGGCTCGAAGAACGCCGCCATCACGTACCTTCCGTCCGCGGTATGGTCCAGGTCCAGGACAAAGGCGGGCTCGTCCGGCCGCGGCAGGTCCTCCGCACCGGGCTGCCGGGCCCCTTTCATCCGGTAATGCTCCGCCAGCAGCCACACCCACTTGCGCGGCGTATGGGCAATCACCCCGTACAGGTCCCGGGACGCCGGGAGGTAATCTCCCTGTTCGGCCCGCACGCGCGCCTTCACGTACAGGGCGTCCCGATGGTCCGGGGACACGGCCAGGGCTTCTTCCAGGACCGACATGGCCTCGTCCGCCTGTCCCTGCATCCGGCGGACGTCGGCCAGCCTGGCCCGGACCGAGGCGTTTTCAGGAGCCTGAAGGGCCAGCGAAAGGTAGCTCGCGGCGGCCTTGCCCAGCTGTCCCGTTCTGGCCAGCAGGGCGGCCCTGTCCAGGAAGTACCGGCTACGAGACGCGTCCTGCTCCACGGCCCTGTCGTAATACTCCAGCGCCTTGTCCGCGTTGCCCAGGGCCTCGTGAGCGGTACCCGTCGCATACAGGGCCGTGGCATGATCCGGCTCGACGGACAGGGCTTCCCGGAAGTCGGCCAGCGCGGACCGGTAATCATGCAGTTCCATATGGGCATGGCCCCGGTTGATGTATCCGGCATAGAAGCCCGGGGTCTTTTCGATTAGAGGGGTAAGCTCCTCGATGACCTTTTCGTGCTGGTCCTTGAAGGTCCAGATGATGCTCCTGTAGTACCGGGCCTGCAGGTTTTCCGGATTCAACTCGATGGCCCGGCTGAGGTCCCGGACCGCGGCGTCGTAATCCTTCTGCCGGAAACGGGCCAGCCCCCTGCCGAACCAGGGGTCGGAAAACTCCGGCGCAGCCCCGATGGCCCTGTCGAATGCCGCCACGGCATCGTCCAGCTGTCCCACCTTGATGAAATACAGGCCCCGCTCGTGCCACAACCGGGCCTGTTCCGGGATCTCGACATCCCGCGCCAAACCGGCCGCGGGCGCCGCCGCCATCGCGGCAACCAGCAGCACCAGAGTGCAAATCACCTTCCGCATCGCGTTCCTTTCAGCCGCACCGCGCGGCGCGGCGCCTGAGTCCGCCTGGCCGGCCCGGGGGCCGGGCTCAGCCGCTCCTGTAATCGGCCACCAGAACGGCTGCCGCGGCCTCCGCCCCAGCCGGACCGGAGAGGGCTTCCGAGATCCGCCTGCCGTAATCCAGGATTTCCCGGACCCGTGGCGGATGGTCGTCGATTTCCCTCTTCACCGGGGGCGTGTCCACCAGGGCCTTTTCCACGGCCCGCACCGCCGCGCCGATGCCGGTGTGCACCTTGAAACCGAACAGGCCCGTGACCATGGGATTGTCCATGCCCATGAACACGGAACGCATGTCCGCCTTGTATCCGGCCACGACCTGCCCGGCGCCCCAGGCCAGCGCCGCTTCCACCACGGCCCCCTCGTCCGGCACCCTGCCGTTCAGGTTGACGATCACCGCATCGCAGCCCACCAGCGCGTCGTACACGTCCAGGGCGAACATGGCCCGGGGCATGACCTCGTTGGTAGTGCGGTCGAAATCCACGCCCGCCGCCACAACGTACGCCGCGGCCGGGGAAAGCTCCAGGCCGTCCCTCTGGGGAAGGAAGGTGGCAAAACCGGCATTTTCGCAGGCGTCGGCAATGGCCTGCATCTCCTCGCGTTCCTTGTCGTTGAACAAGGGGCCTGAACAGTAAATCCGATACGACGCTTCCGCCATGTGAATTCCTTTCCGTTTCATCCCTTGACGAGGACGGCCGTCCCTGCCGGTCCCTGTATTCCTTCAGATGTCCCGGGACCCGGTCCGGCAGTTCCCCGGGGTAACGATTTCCGACCGGTTACGTCATCATCCTGCGGGACGCCCGGGCCACGAGCATGTCGGGAAGCATCCTGCTCATGGCTGCCTGCACCCGCGGCCCAACCCCGGGAATGACCGACCCGCCTCCGTTGTCCATGGCCTTGAGGGCGTGGCGGGCCGCCTGTTCCGGAGCCATGCCCGCGGACAGGGATCTCTTGTAAAACTTCGTATGTCCCATGCCTGCCCGGGCCATCAGCTCCGTACGCAACATTCCCGGAAGAAAACAGGTGACCTGGACGCCCGCGGGCGAAAGCTCACGGGCCAGCGCCCGGGACAGGTACCGGATGTAGGTCTTGGTGGCGGCATAGGCTCCGATAAGCGGAGCCGGCTGGTATCCGGCGATGGAGGACACGTTCATGATCCGGCCTCCGCCCGCCGCGGCCATCCGCTCTCCGAACAGCCTGCACAGCAGTGTGAGGGTGAGCCCGTTGCACAGGAGCATCCCGGCAAGCCTGTCGACGTCCATCTCCACGGTTTCCCCGTACAAGGCATCCGCCGCGTTGTTCACCAGCGTGTCCACACGGAGCCCCAGGCTGTCGCACCGGTCGAGCAGCTCCTCCGCCGCCCCTGGCCGGGCCAAATCGCACGCCAGCGCGTCCACCCGCCCCTTCCACCCGGCGGACTCGGAAACCAGACGGTCCAGCCCCTGCCGGTCCCTGTCCACGGCAAGGACGCACCCGCCCCTGGCCGCCAGCTGGCGCACAAGTTCGCTGCCCAGGCCGGCGGCTCCCCCGGTCACCATGGCCACCCCCGCGAAATCCGTCGGCCTTTTGTTGTCCGCAACGTCTTTCACGACACCTTCCGCCTCATGTACCTGTCCGCGAGTTCCACCACCAACCTCTCCGGAAGCAGCCTGCAAATACCCCCGTGCACCTTGTTGCGCAGCCCCGGCACCGCGTGCGGGCGACCCTTTTCCAGTGCGTCGTACCCCACACGGGCCACCCTTTCCGGCGACATGGCCGCGAAATTGAACTCCGCGCCCACCGGAGTGCCGTCAAAACCCGCCCCCGAAAGGAACCTGCTCCGGGTGGGGCCCGGATACAGACAGGTCACCGCCACTCCGTAAGGCTGCAATTCGAAAGCCAGGGCCCTGGTAAAATAACGGACGTACGCCTTGGTCGCCGCGTAGGCGCCGAAGTACGGTATGGGCTGGAACGCGGCCGTCGAGGCCACGTTCAGGATACCTCCCTGACCCCGGGCCTTCATCCGCTCCCCGAAAAGACGGCACAACAGCGTGGGCGTGAGATTGTTCAGCACGAGCATCCGCGATATACGCTCCGGCTCGAAGGACAGGTGCGGCCCGTACAAACCGAACCCGGCGTTGTTCACCAGCACGTCCACCCGACCGAAAACGCGGTCCGCCTCCTCCACCACCTCGCCGGCCGCGCCGGGGCGGGCCAGGTCGCACTGAAACGTCCTTACCCTGTGGTCCGGCACGGTGTCCGCGAACTCCCTGTCCACCTCCGCCAGTTCCTCCTCGGGCAGGCTCACCACCAGCACGTTGGCCCCCTCGGAATAAAACAGGCGGGTAAAGGCCAGTCCGATGCCGGACGACCCTCCGGTCACCACCACGTTTCGCCGCTCGGCCATCTCACTCCCCATTCCCCCTGGAACCGGCGGCCGGCCCCCTCCCCGTTTCGCTCCCGGCCGTCTCGGCCATGCCCTCCAGCATCAGCAGGGACACGGCCCCGATCCAGCGCTCCGTCCTTTCCGCGATGTCCCCGGCCTGGGCCACGTCCTTGATACCGGCAAAGATCATGGCATTGATGCCCTTGGCCAGGGTTTCCGTGTCCAGGTCCGGTCTCAGAAACCCCTTGGCCACCCCGTTGACGAGGTATTGCTCCGTGAACCGGTCGAACAGGTGCATGGCCCGTTCGATCCTGGCGTTAACCTCGGGATCGACGCCCAGCGCCTCGTAGTACACGATCTGGGCCATCCTGGGGTCTTCCGTGAACACCCGGAACATGGCCTGGCCGATGCGTCCCAACTGATCGCGATAGGACTGGAGATCGTTGCTCTGGTCGGGCCGTTCCAGTTCCACCACGCGGGTGAGGCCGACGATGATTTCGTCGACCACCGAGGAGAAGATGTCCAGCTTGTTTTTGAAGTACCGGTAAAAGGTGCCGTGCCCCATGTTCAGTTTCTTGGCGATGTCCGAAATTTTGGTGGCATGGTAGCCCTTTTCGGCAAAGACGTCCATGGCCGCGGCGAGAATTTCCGCTCTTTTCCGGGCGCTTCGATCCATGTCCATGGTTTGGTGGCCGGTCCTTTCACGGGTTTGAATGATGCGTCATTCTTCCCACGGCAAAGGCCCCTGTCAACCCGTTTTTTTCGGCCTGCGCCCTCCCTTCCCCGTTCCGGCCCGCTGCGCCCGATGCAATATTGACCGCTTTATTCCAGTTCCCTGAAAGCACCTGCTTGTCCTTTTCCCAAAAATCTGGCAATCTGTGAAAGTCGCCTCCGGCATCCGGCATCCGGCCGGGCACGGGCGATCCGCCGAAATGTCCTTCCCGGATCGGCGCGGCGTGTAAAAACATGGTCCGCCCGGTCCTTGTTGCCGGCACCCTGAATCCGTGAGCGGTCTCCGGGGCATGCCACCAAACCCGAATTCGTCTGGAGCCATCGCAATGAAGTTCAATCTTCGGACAAAGTTCCTCGCCCCGACCGTGGCGCTGATCGTCGTCCTCATGCTCATCGCCATTGTCTGGGCCTACAGCATCTCCCGGAACGCGCTGCAGGACGCGCTGCTCGGCCAGCTCAACGAGTTGTCCCAGTCCACGGCCGGCCACCTGTCCTCCTGGGTGGAGCGGAACAGGCTGGACGTTTCCCTGTGGAGCCAGGAAGGTTTCCTCAAGGACGCGGTGCACGAAACGTTCCTGGGGAGATCCGCCCAGATGGAGGCCATTCAGCACTTCAAAATGCTCCGGTCCGAGTTTCCGTTCGTGGCCTCGATCAACCTCGCCGACACCGCGGGCAAGGTGGTGATCTCCACCGACCAGGAGGAGGACGAGGATCTGACCGTGTCTGAAGCCGCCTGGTTCAAGGCCGCTCTTTCGGGCGAGCCGTTCATTTCCGAACCGTTCGCCGGCGACCGGCCAGGGGAGGCGCTGTACACTGTCTCCGCCCCTGTTCAGTCCGGAGAAAACGTGCTCGGCGTGCTATTTGCCGAAATCAGCATGGGATACTTCGCCACCCAGTTCATCAACCGGATCAAGGTGGGAGACAACGGTTACGCGGTGGTCACGGACGCCGAGGGGATGGTCGTCGCCTCTCCCAGGGATGCCCAGGTGATGAACCTGAATTACGGGACGGTGGAGATGGAGGAAAGCGCCCTCGGGGACCAGCGCATGGTCCAGCTCCGGGAGAATGGCGACCACTGGGTCGCCTCGATTGCCGCAGAACCCGTAATGGGTTGGAAGGTGATGGTCATGGCGCCCGAGGACGAGATATTCCAACCGGCCCGCGACGTCCGGGCCGTGCTGGCGTGGATAGCACTGCTCGCCGTGCTGCTCACGGCCGCGGGCGTGGCGGTGCTCACAGAATTCTTCATCGTGAGGCCGGTAAGAAAAATCTCCGACACGGCCGCCACCATATCCCGGGGCGAACAGGACCTGTCCATGGTCAGCCTCATCGACGTGGACACCGGGGACGAAATCGGGCACATGGCCCAGGCGTTCAACGACATGATCGTGAGACTGCGCGGCATCATGAACGACCTGGACGAAAAGGCGGTACAGGAACGGGAGGCCCGGGAATACCTGGCCCGCACCGTTCGCGAGTATGTACAGTTCGTGGAGAGGGTGGGCGCCGGCGACCTGACCAGCGCGGTCAAGACCCCGGAACAGGAGGACGAGCTCGCGGTTCTGGGACACAACCTGAACGCCATGACGGCCAGCCTCAGGGAACTGGCCGCGCAGTTGAGGGAGGCCACGGGCAGCATCGGCTCCTCCAGCAGCCAGATTCTGGCTTCCACCAAGGAGCAGGCCGCCACGGCCAGCGAACAGTCAGCGGCCGTGACCGAGACGACCACCACGGTGGACGAGGTACGGCAGACGGCGGAACAGACGGCGGAACGTACCCGCCAGGTCACCTCCATGGTGGAGGAATCGGGCAACGTGGCGGACGACGGCCTGAAATCGGTGGAAGAAACCATCGAGAGCATGAAGAACATCAAGGAGCAGGTAGGCGCCATCGCCGAGAACATCCTGTCCCTTTCCGAACAGACCCAGCAGATCGGCGAGATCATCGCCACGGTCAACGACATCGCGGACCAGTCCAACCTTTTGGCCCTGAACGCGGCCATCGAGGCGGCCCGCGCCGGCGAGGCGGGCAAGGGCTTCGCGGTTGTCGCGGGCGAGGTCCGGAACCTGGCCGAACAGTCCCGGAGGGCCACGTCCCAGGTCAAGGAAATCCTCGGAGAGATCCAGAAGGCGGCGAATACCGCCGTCATGGTCACCGAGGAGGGAATCAAGCGCGTGGACGCGGGCGTTCAGCTTTCCCAGAACACGGGCGAGTCCATCCGCTCCATCAACGACCGGGTGCAAAAGGCCATGCTGGCCACCCAGCAGATAGCGGTGTCCACCAACGAGCAGCTTGTGGGCATGGACCAGATTCTGTCCGCCATGGAGAGCATCACCCAGGCCGCCAACCAGACGGAGGTGGGTACGAGGCAGGTGGAAGAGGCGGCGCAGCAGTTGAGCGACCTTGCCACCCAGCTGTCCGGGCTGGTGGAGATGTACCGGCTGGAATAACAGCCTGTTCTAAAACGCGATCTGCGCGGTACACGGCGCGTCTCTCGTCCATGCGACGTAAGTACGCAAACCTTCTCGAGATTCGCGCGCCCTGCATCTCATCGTTGTTGAACAGGCCGCCGATTCCGGGTTTTTCAACGGCCTGACAAGACGTGTCGACACTCATACACCTGAATCCGTGAACGTCCACCGGCTTCAGGGAGGACAAAAGCAGGGCCCGTCCGGGCCGCGGCCCGGACGGCGTGTGCGCTTTGGAGGCCCTGCTTGCGTTGGTCCCGCTGCTTTCACCTTGCATTGTCCGTTTTTCCTGCTTATTGTCAGATACCCACCAGAAAACCATGCCCCCTTTTCCAGGTACCAGAACCGGAAAGGAGCAGGATCATGGACGTGAAGGATTACTGCAAAAACGTGGAAACAGAGCTTACGGCATGGAAGGCCAAGATGTACGACCTGTCCCGCAAGTTGGACAAGGTACCCACCGGCGACAAGGAAAAGGTGGTGCCGCACATCGAGGACCTGCACCAGCTCATCGCCCAGATGGAGGACAGGATCGATCGCCTGGAAAAGGAGTGCCCCACGGAGTGGGAGCCCGAGAAACAGGAGATCGAGGGGGCCCACGTGGACCTTCGCTCAAAGTTCGACGAAGCCGTGAACGCCATCGGCAAGGCGACGCCCTACTCGGTACCGGGTTAACAGCCCGTCGATTCCGGGTTATGCAACGGGCTTTTGACGAACCCGCCTGTTCGCCAATGAAGGAGTCCCCGCTCCGGCACCACCGGGGCGGGGCATCCTGGCCTCCCGCCCGAGTCCGAGCGTCGCCCAGGGTAGTATGATCTCAGGGAAGGCCCCCGGCGGCGGCGCACCTGTACGCCGACAGGCGTACTGTAGTACCTCCCACAGGTCTCTTCCCTGCCTCCATTTAACAGCCTGTTGAAAAACTCGAAAGTTACAGCCTGTTCAAAAACGATGAGATGCAGGGCGCGCGAATTTCGAGGAATAAGGAGTGCTTATGGTACGCCGCACTGACGGGAAACGCGCCGCAACGCCGCAGATCGCGTTTTTCAACAGGCTGTTAACCTGAGACCGCTCACGGATTCAGGATTGAACCTTTTCGCCTTTGATACAGATTTGTCTTTTCATCACGGATTCGGGCACCAGCGAGGACAAGGGCGCCCGTACCGGATTCAGTGTGTTCCGAGGATGTACGCGGAGGGTTGTACTCCGTGGGAATGGGGATTGGCGCTGCCCACGATCCGGCGTTGAGGTTCCTGTCCCGGTTCCGCCTTCACCAGGGTCACGATTCCCCGCTCCGATATGACACCTACCTTCTCGGTCTCCAGGATCAGCACCCGCAACGGGTTCCTGTCACCGGTGGTGTCCCTGTCCACCACCAGCGCCATCTCCCCCGAGTCCAGCAGCAAAAGCGTGCCCACGGGATAAACTCCCAGCATGTTCACGAACGCCTTGACCAGAAGGGGGTCGAAACAGGTTCCCGACTCCCGCAGCAGCATCATCAATGCCTGATCCGGGCTGAACGTGGTGGACCGGTATTTGCGGGGAGACGTCACCGCATCGAAAAAGTCCGCGATGGTGATGATCCGGCCGAACAGGCTTATGGGCTGCTTCCTGGACGTTTTGGGGTAACCGGTAAGGTCATATTTGAGATGGTGCTCGAAGGGGGCCAGCATAATGCGGCTCTTGAGGTCCCGGGACACGTTCAGCTTGGCGATCTGCCCCACGCTGAACAGGGGGTGCCTGCGAATCTGCCGGAATTCCTCCTCGTTGAGCCTGCCCGGCTTGTTGATGATTTCCTGGGGAATGTTCACCTTGCCCAGGTCATGCAGCAGGCCGCAGATGGCGAGGCTTTCCAGGTCCGGCTTGCCAAGGCCCACGTACTTGCCAAGGCCCAGCGCCAGGATGGCCACATTCACCGAATGGCTGAACGTGTAGTCGTCATAATCCCGGATGGTGCTCATGCCCATGAACAGGGACTCGTCCTCCATGAGCAGGTCCACCATCTGCTGGGCCATGCGCTTGAGGCGGCTCACGCCCACCCGCTTGCTGTGTACCAGCTTTTCCGATATCTCCCGGATCGAGGCCAGGGCAAAGGAATAGGTTTTCCGGGCCCGCTCCCTTCTCCTCGCCTCCTCGTCAACGATCTCGTCGTCGTCCTCGTCCTCTTCGGACCGGGGCGCCCGCACCACCTCCACCCAGCCGAACCTGGACTCCTCCAGGCGGTCCCGGATCCATTCCACCGGATCGGATTCGTTCTCCGCCTGATTCAGCAACCGCGCGAAATCGCAGACCACGCCCACGGACAGGGGCTTGTCCGGCACGTCGAAATGAAAGCCGTCCAGGTTCCTTTTCCTGAAATAATGCAGGAGATCCCGGTGTACGCGTATGTCCTGGCGGCTGACCGGAATCTTCTCTCCGTCCAGGAAAAAACGACCCCTGGCCAGTTTGAGGGTGAAATCCCCCTGCCGCCGGCACCATTTGCCTACCAGCCCGCCGAATTCCTCGGCCAGTCCGGCAAGCACCTGGTTGTTGTCCTGGTACATGCGAACGGTTTGCGCGAGCCTGTACAGGTTTCGGACCAGGCGCGCGCCCACCCGCTCCCGCAGGTCCCTTTCGTCCTCCATGTTCTCACCCGTCTTTCCACTTCTCTCCGGCCACGACCCGCTTGTACGCGTTCCTTACCGGGGGGTACGGGCTCCCGGGCGCCTTTTCAACGATCTCCTCCGCCATGTGGCCTCCGATCAGTATCATGGCAACCAGCGCCCCCTCCCGGTGCGCCGACCTGACGGGCCCCGGCATCCAGCCCCTGTCCAGCAGGGAGCCCTTCAGGAAGGGTATGGCCCCCGCGGTTCCGCAATGCCCCAGGGCCCTGTAGCAATCCAGGATGAGGTCGCACTGGGTCTTTCGGAATTCGTGAAACTCCAGATGCTCTATGAGAATACCCTCCATCTGGGCACTCTTCCCGCCGGCCAGGTGGCTGATGAATTCCCTTCGTTTTCTTTCGTCCCTGTCGGTGACGTGCCTCAGGAATTTTCCCGGTTCCAGGTTGTCCGAAGCGGACAGAAGCACCATGGCCCTTGCCCGCACCTTCAGGGAGGAATGGTCGGCCAGTTGCCTTAGCAACAGGTTGGCTCCCGCGTCGCCGTGAAGTCCTCCGGAGAGATGCAAAAGACCCAGGGCGATGTCCTCCCCGCCGGACATCGCGGCCCCGGCAAGCTCTCCCAGTCTGCCCTGGGCGAGAAAGAGGGCCGATTCCATGAGCCTGTTCTCCATGGCCTCGTCATCCAGCCGCGACGCAACGTCCACCAGTGTGAGCGCTCCTTCCGGAGGCAGCAGTTCCAGGATTTTCGAGAACTCGGCCAGGTCGTGCTCATCCCGTTGTCCAAGGCCCTCCCAGAACTCCCCCCTTCGGTCATGGGAAAGATTCTCGCAAATGCGCACAAGGCAGGCGTCCATTCGCTCCACCGCCCAGGGCCGCCTCGACCTGCAGGAGTCGCGGACAGCACTCAGGCGCCGCAGGGTCCGATGGCACAGGGAAAAGCGGCCCTGCTCCAGTGCACCCGGAATCTCCTCGGCGAAATACTCCATGACGGCTTCAAAAACATCCACCTCGCACGCACCCATGATTACGAAAAGCATGAGTTCAAAGGCGTCGCGGGTTACGTCGCGTTTCTCCTCCCGCTCGATTTCCCGCCCCAGGGTCTTCATGTCCGCGGCGGTGAGGATGAAAGAGGCGGGATCGATGGTCGAGCCCGCCGGAGGCGAGGCCGGTTCCGGCAGCGCAAGTTGCCCGTCCCGTTTGCGGGGTACGGCCTTTTCACCGATTTCGCAGAGTTGTTCCCCTTCCCAGCATGCGTCAGAAGCCTGGTACCGCAAATGGGGCAGGCCCGCCTCCCACAGCGCGGTGACGATGTCGCCCTCGGAATCCTCGGAGACGACCCGGTACCGGGAGACGATGCCGATGAAGGCGTCAACCTCCCCGGCCTGTAATCCCTCCAGGAACTCGAACCACAGGACGCCGTCACGAAAGAAGAGCTGAGCCAGCGTCCGCACGCTCTCCGACCCGGGTCCGACGTCGTGGCCTTCCCACAGCAGCCGGTCGTCCTCCACAACGAGCCGGAGCGGCGCAGTCCCGGACACAAAGGCATCCACACGCCTTGCCACCTGCTCGACGCTTTGCCTGCGCATCTCGTGGTCGGAGGGGTAGAGCGTCGATTTCTTGAAGGCGGCCAGCAGGTCCCTCACGACCACCCGCACGGCGTCGACATGGGCTGATGAAGGAACAACGTCTGTCGTGTCGCTCAAGGTCATGGTATCCGGACGCCAAATGTATGATGTTTTGGAATGCGTCATCATACAGTGTTTCCTCGTCCTTCTCAAGCATGAATCAGGGGTTTTTGTCACTTTATTGCACAAGCGGATGATTTTCGGTAATGCAAACACCCGGCTTCCAAATTCCGCGTGGTGACCCGCACCCGGGCTCGGCTCCCGGCCGGAAGGCCGGGAACTTCACCTGTTCAAGTGATTGTCCTTGTTATGGCACATGATTTGCTTATATTATGGAACGGATATGTACTCAGCGGGCTTTTCCAAAGGCCCCGGGTGCTGCCCCCTGCTTCGCGGAAGGCGGGATGAGAAAGACCTGTGGCTTTCCGCGCGTCACACTTCGCGGACGGGATACAGCGTGGAAGGGAAATGATGAAACACGGAAAAGAGACATTTTTGTTTGCCCGGACCTTCCTTGTTTGCATCCTGCTGGCGGCCGCGGCGCTGGCGGCGGCCCCATCCCCGGCCCTTTCACGGCCCGTGACCCGCATCAACGCCGTGTACGAAGCGGGAACAGGGGGCTCCAGCGGGGACTATTCCGCCTATGGCGCTCCCAACGGCGATTTCAACACCGGGACCCTGTACGACATCCACTACAACCAGGGCCCGTTGAACAACCTGCGGATACTGAACCTGGAACTGGGAGCGGACGTCTACCACTTCATCACCATCAGCGACAACATCAACATCAACCGGGTGGACAACGCCGGGGTCACCGGAATCCGCCATCTCGCCTGGCACGAAAGCGTCGGGCCGGTGGGCGGCACGGACATCTACCTGGTACCCACGGGCATCGTCACGATGGAGCAGGTCCTGAAGGGCCGGTACATCAACCTGGGCACGGACAACGTGTTCGACAACACGGCGGGCAACAACAAGAACAACATCGAGCGGATCGACTTCGTGTTTCCCGGAGGCCTGTCCGTGCCCGCCGCCTATATCGACGACATCGGTTTCGGCGTTCTGGAGCGCAGCGGCAACGATTCGGTGAAAATAGCCCCCATCCTGGCCATCGACGGTTCGCTGGCGCCCACCTCCATCGGTCCGCTGGTAACCATCCAGGCAGGGTCGGGTTGGGGGCCGGCCAACTCGTCCGACAGTTACAGCTACAGGACCGTGGTCGCGCGCCAGGATCCCACGGACACGCACCTGCGTCCGTCGGCGGACCTGTCTCCCCAGACCATCCGGGGCTTTCTGGTGACCTTCGGGGACCTGGGGATCGCCGGCGACCAGGTGTTCCACGGATACAGCCTTTTCGGGCCGGACACCCCGGACACCGCGTCCATCCGGGCGGGGGAACTGACGGACTGCCCCACCAACACCCCGTCCTCCCAGGGTGGAATGGACCTGATCGAGGGTGGGGGACTGTTTTCCAAAGACCTGCCCGTGGAGCTTGTGGACGTGTCCGTGGACAAGACCAGCGACACGGACGCCGCCTGGGCGGACAGTTTTGTATCCTATACGGTGACCGTGACCAACCCCGGAGTGGTGGACAGCCAGGGCCTGCGCGTGCAGGACGTGTTCCCCCCCGAACTGGACAATGTGTCCTGGACCTGCACCGGGGTGAACGGGGGAGTGTGCGGGGCGGCAAGTGGCGCCGGGGACATCGACCAGATCGTGGACGTACCCAGCGAAGGCTCGGTGGTGTTCAGCATCGACGCCCATATCGTGGCCAATGCCGACGACGTCGCCTCCAACACGGCAACCATTTCCACATCGGGCTCCGAGGTGGACGTGACCCCGCAAAACAACTCGTCCACCAAGGACATCGAGATCCAGGTTCCCGAGATCGTCGTGTCCAAGACCGTGACGGACCCCGACGATCTTGTCCAGGCCGGGGACACGGTCAACTGGCGGATAGAGGTGACCAAGGCCCTGCCCGGTCCCGCTTCCCACGTGGTGGTTACCGACGCCCTGCCTCCGGGGCTGACGTACGTGCCGGGGTCCACCACGGCGACTGGCCCGGTGCGCAAGGAGGTCCTCGACACCTTCTCCACGGTGGCCTGGGACGGACAGGACGGACCGGACGACTGGAAGTCCGACTGGAGCGAGTACGATACCTTGGGACCCGGCCCCGGAGACGGCAACGTATTGATTTCCGGGGGATCGTTGCAGCTCGACGACCATCCCAATTCCAATACCACACCGTGGGCCGCCAGAGAGGTGGACCTTTCCGGGGGGTACACGTATGCGTCGCTGTCGTTGGACTATTTCACCACCCACGGCGTGGACACCAACGACGAGGCGGTAATCGAGATATCTCCGGACGGCTCCGCCTTCACGGTGCTGGAAACGTTCGCCAATATCTCGGGCGCCACGACCGGTTCGAGAAACTACGACATCTCCTCCTACATCTCGTCGAACACGACGGTGCGTTTTCGCATCACCAACTGGTACGGCGCGGGCAATGAGACCTTCGGCGTGGACAACGTCTCCATTGTTGCCCGTTCGGCCACCACGGCCAGCTTCCGCGATGAATTCAACGCGGTGTCCTATTCGGGCAGCGACGGCACCGGAGCGTGGGACGGCTCATGGCAGGAGATCAATGAAGGCGATGGTCCCGCCAACGGGGACGAGGCCGTGGTGAATGATTCGGGCGACAACCGGCTGAGGGTGCAAAACAGCGACGGAGGAGGAGAGGGTGTGTGGCGGGCGGTGGACCTCACGCCGTACTCCGAGGCGGTGCTCGAGTTCGATTACCGCAGAAGCAGCCTGGACAATCCCAACGATTACGTCACCGTGTCGGTGTACGACATGGCCAACGGGCAGTGGGTGGAACTGGACAGGTTCGCCGGACCGGACGAGGATGCTGATTACGTGCATACCGTTTACGACATGTCTCCGTACGCGGGGAGCGCTACCGCAATCCGATTCCTGTCCTCGGCGCAGATGAGCCAGTGGGACCGGTTGTACGTGGACAACGTCGAGATTCGAGGAATTGCCGATTCCACAGTGGTCAAGTCCAACGCGGCCGGGGCTCTGCTGCCGCTGGTCGACGGGGCGGCCCCCAACCTGGTGGGGGCCGGGGACCAGTTCCGTCTTTCCCGGGGCCAGACCCTGGCCGTGGAATTCCAGGCCGTGGTGGACGACCCTCTTGCCCCGGGCACCACGGCCATTACCAACACCACGTCGGCCTCCTCGGACGAGACCGTTGCCCCGTTCACGGACGCCACGCCCCTGTACGTGCCCCGCCTGGATTCATTCACGGGAGGGTTTTCCACGGGCGAGGAACTGTACCGGCGCGACCCTTCGGCCACGGGACAGGGAACGGACGCCATCTACACCGGAGGGGAGTCCTTTGGTCCGAACCGGGACTACGAGGTGGCGTACTACGACGGCCAGGGCCAGCTGGTGTACACGGACACCGTGGCGGCGACTCCGGGGACCGGTTTTCTGGAAAGCAGCTATCCCAACAACCTGGACGCCGTGGCATACGGCCAGTGGACCGCGGTGGCGGTCGCCGACGGCACGCTCGCCCAACCCACCCTTGCCGCCCAACTGGCCGAACCTACCACCATCACATGGGACACCTTCGAGGTCCGCAGCTGGAGTCTCGTCCGGTTCACCGACGACGCCGGCGACCCTGCCTATGGATTCGACACCTCCGCGGGATCGGGAACGGCGTACATGTCCCTCACCGACCCGGACCGCAACACCGATCCCTCCACGATTCAGAGCATTACCGTAACGGTTTCCGACCCCACCACCGGGGACGAGGAGTCCCTGGTGCTGTACGAGACCGGGCCGGACACCGGAGTGTTCGCACACGACGCATCGGGTTCCCTGTTCGGCCTGCCCCTGTCCAAGAGCATTGGCGCGTCCCCGGACGACGGCATCCTGTACGTGGTGGGCGGCTACACCATCGAAATCGGTTACGCCGATACCCGGGACGCCCCGGACACCTCGGCATGGGAGGCCTACATCGCCACCCACGCAGTGGTCCGCGCCATGAACGCGTCGGAGTATCCCGGGGGCGCCGTGGTCACGTGGGAGACCGCTTCCGAAATCGGCACCGTGGGGTTCCGGTTGCTTCGCACGGATCCCGACGGTCGGGAAACGGACGCGGGCGGAGGGATTCTGCCCGGACTCCTGGTGTCTCCCCGAGGTGGCGAATACACGTTCGTGGACAACGGGGCCCCCGCCGGCGAGCCCGTTTCCTACAGGTTGCTGGAGGTGGACGCCCGGGGCGCGGTGCACGAACGGGCCCGGACATCCCTGTCTCCGAACGGAATCCCGGTCCATGAGGACGAGCTTCCGGGTGGGGGATACCATCGAAAACCGCATCCGCGGACGGCGGTGGCGCCTCCGGCAAGGGCGGCGGCCGCCGGGAGCAGGGGCGGAAGCGTGACACTCCGGGACCCGGACCCCTGCCTTGACGGAGAGACCGGGGCGGCCAAAATAGTGGTGAGCCAAACCGGCCTGGTCCAGATAACCTCGGCGCAGGCGGCGCGACTTTTATGCCTGGACCAACTCCATGCAGAGGACATGATCCGGGAATACGGATTCACCGTGCAAAACCGGGGCAAACCCGTGTCATGGCTGGCCGCGGCCGACGGGTCGGCCCTGTATTTTTACGGGACGGCCATGGACGGCATTTACACGGAGGAAAACGTCTATTGGCTCAAACCCGGCCAGGGACGCCCCATGGCATTCGCGGGGCACTCCGGAGACGTGAACGGTGACGGCGGCGTGGGAATGGCGGACGCCGTCCTGGCCCTTCGGATCGCAACGGGACTTGCCGTGCCTCCGCCGGGCACCGGGGATGCCGCGGACGTTGACGGAGACCGCGAGATCGGTTCCATCGAGGCGGTGTTCGCGCTCCAGACGGAGGCGGGACTGCGCAATGCCAAAGGGGCCACCGTGCAGGAAACGTCCGAATCGTTCGCCGACGTGCTGCGCCTGGAGCGGGAACGATACGACACCACCGCCTACTTCCGGGACCCCCGGGCCGACGCGTGGTGCTGGGACGTTTTGTACAGCGGGGTGCCGGAAGCGGACACGGCGACCCACGGGTTTTCCCTGTGCGGCGTGGCCCCGGTGGAGGAAGCGGCCACCCTCACTGTCCGGCTCATGGCCGGCGCCCCGGCCGGGGACGACGGACGGCATCGGGCCATCCTGTCGGTGAACGGCGTGGAGGTGGGAGAGGCGACCTGGACGGGCCCGTCCCAGGTCGACGTCGGGATGCCGTTCAGCCAGGAGCTTCTGGTCGACGGGGAGAACACTGTTTCCGTGCGCGGCGTGATTCCCGCGGGAGCTTCCTTTTTCGTCACTTACGTTGACTCCATCGAGATCGGGTACCGCCGGCTCCTTGACGGTTGCGGCGGGGTTTTGGCGTTTACCCCGGAGACGGCGGGAGAAACTGCCGTCGGAGGGCTGCCCGGCCCGGACGTCCTCGTACTGGACGTGAGCGACCCCCTGTCGCCCAGGAGGCTTCGGGCCGGAATTCAGGAAGAGGCCGGCCTGCACACGGCCTTGTTCCGTCCGGTCGCGCCCGGCGGCCCGCACCTGGCGGCAACGCTTTCCGGGGCCTGGGCGCCGGACCGGATGGTGCGTGACCAACCCTCGGACCTGAAGTCCCTGGATACGGAGGGAGACTGGGTTGCCGTGGCCCCCCGGGATTTGATGGACGGGGTGGAACCTCTTGCCGACCTCAGGAGGTTCCAGGGATTCAAGGCGCGGGTGGTGGCCCTGGAGGACGTGATGGACGAGTTCAACCACGGTGTCCACAGCCCCGAGGCGGTCCGGGATTTTCTTTTCTGGGCGTGGCACAGCTGGCGCCTGCCTCCAAAACACGTACTCCTGGTGGGCAAGGGCACCCTGGACTACAAAAACGCCCAGGGATTCGCCGACAACCTGTTGCCGGCGCTGGCCACGGGCACTCCCGACGGCCTGTTTCCCTCGGACATCGAATTCACCCATCTGGGAGGCGAGGCCGGGGACCGGGCCATGGCCGTGGGCCGCCTGCCGGTGACCACCCTGGATGAGTTGGTTGCGGTGGTGGACAAGATCATCGCCCATGACCAGGCCCTGGGCGGCCAGTGGTCCCGACGGGTAGTATTGGCCGCCGACGATGGCGACTCCGCCGGCGACTTCGCCCTGGATTCCATGGACCTGGCCGAGGCCGTCCCCGATGCCTACAGCGTGGACACCGTGAACCTGGGCCCGCTGGGGATCTCCGGGGCGCGGGACAGGCTGCTCTCCTACATGGAGGAAGGCGCCCTGCTGCTCAACTATCTGGGCCACGCCGGGCTCGACACCCTGGCCCAGGAGGGCCTGCTCACCAACAGCGACGTGGACAGCCTGGCAAACGGTGACCGGTTGCCCGTGGTTTCCGCCCTGTCCTGCGTGCTGGGACAGTCCCTTTCCGGCTACAGGTCCCTGGGCGAGGCGCTGCTGCTCCATCCAGACGGCGGCGCCGTGGCCGTCTGGGCGCCCACGGGCCTGTCCGACAACCGCGAAGCCGTGCGCCTGGGCCGGGAGTTTTTCGACGCCGTGTTCCTGCAGGAGGAGCAGACACTGGGGGAAGCCCTGCAACAGGCCCTGGCCGCATACCAGCCCGGTCAGGGACGGTCCCACATGCTCCGGATATACCTGCTATTGGGGGACCCGGCCACCCGGCTGAGATGATATTCCGGCTTACCAGCCCGTTGAAAAACTCGAAATTGGCAGCCTGTTCAAAAACGATGAGATG